>NZ_JBFAIA010000100.1:0-28569 GCF_040654455.1 Nonomuraea sp. NPDC050691 | reverse complement strand
CAATGTGTACGGGCCGGTCCGGGTCACGCATGCGTTCCTGCCGCTGCTGCAGGCGGCCGACAACCCGCGGGTGGTGATGGTCACCGGCGCCGGGGCTCCGGCGTGGCGGCCCTGCGGATCAGCATCTCCTCCCTGGCCGGGATCTCGGGGGACTTCGACAACGGCCTCGCCATCGCCCAGTCGGTGATCGAGGAATGCCGGGCCGACGGCATGATCGGGCTGCTGCCGCTCGCCCAGGCGGTGCTCGCGGCCCACCAGCTGTACCTCGGGCGCTTCCGCGACGCCGTCACGACCGCGACCGAGGGACGCCGGCTCGCCACCGACATCGGCCAGACGCACCGCATCGCGCACTTCGAGAGCGTCATGGCCATGGCGATGGCCGTCGAGGGCCGGGAACAGGACTGCCGTGAGCTCGCCGAGCGGACGATCTCGCACGGCACCGTCCATCCGGTGGCGACGATCGTCGGCTGGGCCGAGTGGGCGCTCGGCCTGCTGGATCTCGGCCAGGGCCGCTTCGAGGTCGCGCTGGAACGCTTCGAAGCCGCCGCCCGCGGACCGCTCCGGCACCAGATCATGCCCGTCTACTTCGCCCCCGACCAGATCGAGGCCGCCGTACGGCTGGGCCTTCCCGGCCGCGCCGCCGGGCCGCTCGCCCGCTTCGCCTCCTGGGCCACGGCCGCCCGCCATCCATGGGCCGACGCCGTACTGCACCGCTGCCGTGCCCTGCTCGCCCACGACGACGAGGCGGAGCGGCATTGGGAGCGGGCCCTACGATCGCACGCCGACGCGAACCGGCCGTTCGAACGGGCCAGGACCGACCTGCTCTACGGCGAGTGGCTGCGCCGCGCCCGCCGCAAGACCGAGTCCCGGACCCGCCTGCGCGCCGCGCTGGAGACCTTCGAACGCGCCGGCGCCGGCCCATGGGCCGAGCGGGCGCGCGCCGAGCTGCGCGCGGCGGGCGAGACCGTGACCCGGAGCGCCCCCGACCTGGTCGCCCTGCTCTCACCCCAGGAACTGCAGGTGGTACGCCTGGCCGCCACCGGCGTCACCAACCGGGAGATCGCCGCCCAGCTCTTCCTCAGCCCCAAGACCGTCAGCCACCACCTGTACCGGGCCTTCCCCAAGCTGGGCGTCGCCACCCGCACCGAACTCGCCCGCCTCGACCTGGGCTGAGAGGCACGCGGAGCCCGGAGTCCTCGCCTACAACTGACGCAGCACCTGCATGGCGTCCTGCTCGATGCGCGAAAGATCGCGGAGAATGACGCGTGCCTGCTCCAGATGCCCCACCTCACCGCTCTCCCCAGCCTTGGTGATCAACGCGGCGACGTCCGTCCAGAGGGGGGCGGCCTCGGCGTACAGCCGGTGACCGGCGCGGAGGTTGTCGTCGTCGATCAGCTCGGCGCACTCGCCGAGGAAGTCGCGATAGAGGGCGCGGAACAAGGCGCCGCCGGTGCCGGCTTTCTCCATGAGAAGGGCGGCCTGCGGAAGGTCCTGCCGCGGGTCGCCGACGCGCTGCAGCCATCTGGGCAGCTGTTCGGCGGCTTTGCCGATGCCGCGGTGACCGAGGTTCGCGATGGGAGCGGCGAGGAAGGCGTCGGCGCAGTCCCTGATGGCGGGGATGATCTGGTCCTGCCAGCGAGGCGGGTGCTCCGGCACGGTGATGGTGAAGGAGCGGTTCCTGGCGGTCATCGGGCCGCGTTCGGCCCGCGCCCTGGCCAGGCTGGCCTTGCTGGTGCGCACCGCTCCTCCCTGCTGGCCGGTGTCCACGAGGTGGACGTCGTGCTCGTCGTAGCCGTACATGGCGACGACGTGGCCGCCGAAGTGCACCTTGGAGCGGAAGTACTCCAGGTGGTAGCAGTCGAGCTGGAGGCCGACCGGCCGGCCGGCGTCGATGGGGGCGGCCACGTTCTCCCACGCCTTGCGTGCGGAGGTGGTCTCCTCGACCAGCAGGTTCAGTCCCAGCCTGGCGGTCAGGTTCCTGGTGAGCTCGAAAGGCTTGACGCGGCCGCCGAGGAACGGGAACGGCATGCTCTTGCTGTCCCAATAGATGAAGGACAGGCCCGAGCCCAGCCCGAACAGCATGGGCTCGGACAGATCAAGCCCTTCGTGCCGCAGCAGCACTCCCAGCGCCGTCGTCTCGCAGTGGTGCATGCCGCGAGGCTCGATGTCCTTCACCAGAGTCATACGTCGCTCTCCTCAACAACGGGGCGGTCGGCGGGTACGCGGCCACACCGGCCACCGGGATCGTCGGAAGTAGCTTGGGGTCTCCCATGGGGGGAGAGTCCAGCCGGTGCGCGATCCGCGAATCAGCCGGCGTCGGCCTGATCGCAGACGAAGCAGAACTCGTTGCCTTCGGGGTCGGCCATGACCTGGAAGGAACCTTGATCGTCGGTGGCCGTCTCGCCGATCCGCGTGGCGCCCAGCCTCAGTGCGCGGGTGATGGCCGGCTCGATCGCGTCGACCTCGATGTCCAGGTGCAACCGGTTCTTCACGGCCTTGTCCTCGGCGACCGGCTGGAAGGCCAGCCGTACGCCCCCGGGCGGTTCGACATGGGACCAGCCACGAGCGCGGTCCACCGGGTCACCGCCGAGGAGGGCCGCCCAGAAGCGCACCAACCTCTGCGGCTCCTGGCAGTCCACCACGATCTGGTTCAGGCGCGCGTGCATGACGGCCAGAGTAGCGATCGCTCCGGCTTCGGTGGCAGCCTGCTCCGCGACACCCGGCAGAGCGCCGAGCACCGTGGCCCGGCCGGGTCGGCTACCGGGATCCGTTCGCGTCCGCTGCGGCGTTCGGACGTTCCCGGGAACGCACGCCCTCGGGCGGAGCCGGCCGGCAGGCGAGGTAGGCGTCCAGGGCGGCGGCGCCTGTGAGCATGGCGCGGCCCCTGGCCGACAGCCGCGCGCTCCAGTCGCGCAGCGTCGACTCCAGCGGTGCGACGCCTCCGGCGGATCGGACCTGGGCGATCAGCGGGGCGATCTGCTCCAGCAGGTAGCCGCCCCGTCTGAGCTGGTGCGCCAGCCGGGCGTCGCGTACGTCGGCCGCGCCGTAGACCCGGTAGCCCGTCTGCGGGTCGCGGCGCGGCCGGACCAGGCCGGCGCGTTCCCATTTGCGCAGAGTGGCCGGGCGGATGCCGAGCCTCCTGGCCAGGGGGCCGATGAAGGTGTCGCCGCGTTCCTGCGGCACGGGCGCGAGGTCGCGGAGCGCGGCCTCGACGGCCTGGAGGGTGCGGCGGTCGTCGAGGAGCTGGGCGTGGCTCTCGTCGATGAGCCGCAAAGCGTCCTCCATGGCGTCCCGGTTGACCGCCTGCATGATCGACGTGGCCGTCTGGTGGCCGTGTCCGGCCACGAGGGCGAGGAAGGCGCGCAGGGCCTGCGCGTGCAGCGGCGTGTAGGTGCGGTAGCCGTGGAGGGTGCGTCCGGCGGCGGGCAGGATGCCGGCGTCCTCGTAGTTCCTGACCGCCTGGGTGGACAGGCCGTGCTCGCGCGCCAGGTCCACCGGCCTCATGGTGAGGGACCCACCTGGCGGAAGAGGAGGTTCACCGGCCGAAGTTTACCCGGACGGTCCAACGATGCGGTTGAGCGTCAGGCGCCCCCGAGGGCCCTGGCGGCGTCGTTCCAGAGCCTGCGCGCGAGGGTGATGTCGAGCGCCACTGGCCTCCCGCCTCAAAAACGGCGATCCCGACCTGGTACGGCAGCTCCCGCAGCAGGCGGGCGACCTCGAACTGTTCGCCCGCGTCAGACCCGGCGCCCTGTGCAACGCTGCCACGCCGATCCAGCCCGCAACGGCCTGATCCGCCACGACCGCCCCTTGTCCGGCCAGGCCTACGCCATGCACGCCGTGCTCACCGGGTTCGGCACCGCCATGACCGACCCGGCCACCGGGCCGCTCGGCGTCGACGACCCGGGCGAGGCCCTCGCCGATGTCGTGGCCCAGCTGCTCGAACCGCCCGTCGCCCCCGGCGAGCGGGCCGTCGCCGCGGCCGCCGGGGACACGGTCGCCGTCTTCCGCGAGACCAGGGACGCCGTGCCGGACCCCATCGAGCGCAGCCAGGTCAGCGCGGAAGCATGAGGAGAGGAGTACGGAGACGGTCCTCGCCGGGCCTGCGCCCCGGTCGTTCCCCGTTCGTGATCGGCTTGCGGCATCATCGCCGATCATGAAGAAGACGATCACAGTTGTGGCGGCCTGTGCCGCCTTGTCAGTGGTTGCCGCCCCGGCGCAGGCGGCACCCAAGGACCCCGTCAGCGCGCTGAAGGCCAAGCTCGTACCCGGGCACGGCGTGCGTTTCACCGAGACGGTCACCTGGTCGGACGGCACGGATCAGAGGGAGGTCCAGGACCGCAAGGGCGTCTTCCAGTTCGACAGGAAGGGCGTCGCCGCGTTCGACATCACGATCCATTGGGACGACGACGACTACGGGCGGCAACGGGCCGTCGGCGTCGGCAAGGTCACGTACCACAACGGCGGGGTCATGCCCATGGTTCTGCCGGAGGGCAAGACCTGGTACAAGGTCAAGAGGTTCGGAGTGCCCGACTCCTACGGCCAGATCATCAATCCGGCCGAGCCCCGGACCCTGGCCGCGCTGATCAAGCACGGGAAGCCGACGGCGAGCTCCGTCACCGGCACCATCACCTTCAAGGACCTCAAGCAGGTCTCGCCCTGGTGGGCGGGCGCGAACGCGGAGAAGTCGTTCGACGGCACGAAGGTCTCCTACACCCTCACGCTCACTTCGGCGGGCCTGGTGAGCAGGGTGCAGAGCTCGTTCACGGCGACGCAGGACGGGAAGCTCGCCACGGTCGCCGTGGACAGCCGCTACAGCGGGTGGGGCTCGAAGGTCTCGGTCAAGGCGCCGGATCCCGCCAAGGTCACCACCGACTTCCGCTGACCCCCGTCCCCGCTCCCCCGCTCCCCTCGCCGGCGACCCCGCGTCCTCCCGGCACTCTCCCTCGCCGTGAGTGCCGTGCACGGCCGCGGCGGTGACACGACGCCGGCCTGGAGCACCCGCCGCCGCCCGCCTGCCCGCGGGCGGCGGCCCCTACCGGCCTCCGGCGGCCGGCGGCGAGACCTTCACGCCGGTGGTCCAGAGGCAGGCGTCGGAGTGGACCAGCTCGCCGCCCTCCAGTTCGACCGAGTCGGGGAGGACCTTGGTCACCGGCGCGCCCACCTTGAGCGTGATGCCCAGCCGCTCGATGGCGCGCATCAGGTGGGCGCCGGCTGTTCAGCGTGAAGGCGTGCACGTCGGCTCCGGGGACGGCACTGGTGTCGGTCGAGCTGCCCAGGGCGTACACCAGGGCGTCGTACTCCAGCCTGTCCGCGCCGTCGTCGATCACCACCGTGCGCCCGTCCGGGTCGATCGCGGTGGCCGTGCCCTGCACGAACGTGATGCCGGTCCCGGCGAGCAGGTCGGGGATCCGGTGGTCGGCCAGTTGCTGCCCGGCGGCGATCTGGTGCATCCGCAGCCGCTCCCCAGCACGACGATTCGGTGGTCAATGCGCATGGCTTCTCACTCCCATGGTCGGGTCACCGGTTCAGGGTGGGGGGCCGATGACATCCATGGGACAAACAACCTCGATCGCACGTGACACACCGCCGATGTGATCTGAATCACAGGCTGCGGGTCTTCGCGGGAGAGGGCGCTCGAACGGCCGGGACCTACGGCTTGGCCTGCTGATTGAAGCGCACCAGGTTGCCCGAGGGGTCGCGGAAGGCGCAGTCGCGCGGCCCCCACGGCTGGTCGATGGGCTCCTGCAGGACCTCCGCGCCGGACGCGCGTACCCGCTCGAAGGTCGCGTCGAGGTCGTCGGTGCTGAAGACGATCATCGGCAGGACGCCCTTGGTGAGCAGCTCCTGCAGGGCGTCGCCGTCGGCCGGGGAACGGCCGGCGTGCGGCTCCGACAGCACGAACTCCGGGTCGGCCTGGTCCGGGCTGCCGAGCGTCACCCAGCGGAACCCGCCGGAGGCGACGTCGTTGCGCACCTCGAGACCGAGCGCGTCGCGGTAGAAGCCGAGCGCCTCGTCCACGTCGTTGACGGTGATGTGGCAGTACTTGAGTGCGATGGTCATGCCGCCCACGTTAGGCGGCGGCGGCCCGGCCCGCTTCTCCGATCCTGCTCGGCGGCTGCCCCGCCGGCGGCTTCCTCGTCGGCCGGGTGCGCGCCTTGGCCACGCACGCGGGCATCGCGTCCACGGCGCTGTGCTCCCGGCGGCGATAGGCGCTCGGCGTCTCCCCCACCAGCTCGGTGAAGCGCGAGCTGAACGAGCCGAGCGAGGTACAGCCGACCGCCATGCACGCGTCGGTCACGCTCATCCCCCCGCGCAGCAACGCCATCGCCCGCTCGATCCGGCGGGTCATGAGATAGCTGTACGGAGTCTCGCCGTAGGTCGCCCGGAACCGTCGCGAGAAGTGCGCCGGCGACATGAGCGCGTGGCGGGCCATCGTCGGCACATCGAGCGGCTTGGCGTACTCCCGGTCGATCAGGTCACGCGCTCGGCGCAGGTGAGCGAGGTTGGCGAGCTCTTCCGGGGTCATGGGGCGACCCTACCAACGCCCACCGACAGAACCCGCTTCCCCCGGGTCCGGGGGAAGCGGGTGCCGGAAAGGCCCTCGCGGTGCCCGCGAGGGCCCGGCTCAGCCGCCGACGTAGGCCGCGAGGTGCTCGCCGGTGACGGTGGAGCGGGCGGCGACCAGGTCGGCGGGGGTGCCCTCGAAGACGATCCGGCCGCCGTCGTGGCCGGCGCCGGGCCCGAGGTCGACGATCCAGTCGGCGTGCGCCATGACCGCCTGGTGGTGCTCGATGACGATGACCGACTTGCCGGAGTCGACGAGCCGGTCGAGCAGGCCGAGCAACTGCTCGACGTCGGCGAGGTGCAGGCCGGTGGTCGGCTCGTCGAGGACGTACACGCCGCCCTTGTCGGCCATGTGGGTGGCCAGCTTGAGCCGCTGCCGCTCGCCGCCGGACAGCGTGGTCAGCGGCTGTCCGAGACTGAGGTAGCCGAGCCCGACGTCGGCGAGCCGGCCGAGGATCGCGTGCGCGGCAGGCGTGCGGGCCTCGCCGGAGCCGAAGAACTCCCGGGCCTCGTCCACCGGCATCGCCAGCACCTGGCTGATGTCGCGGCCGCCGAGGTGGTGCTCCAGCACCGCCGCCTGGAACCGCTTGCCGTCGCACTCCACGCAGGTGGCGGCCACGCCGGCCATCATCGCCAGGTCGGTGTAGACGACGCCGGCGCCGTTGCAGCCGGGGCAGGCGCCCTCGGAGTTGGCGCTGAACAATGCCGGCTTGACGCCGTTGGCCTTGGCGAACGCCTTGCGGATCGGGTCGAGCAGCCCGGTGTAGGTGGCCGGGTTGCTGCGTCGCGAGCCCTTGATCGCGCCCTGGTCGACCGACACCACACCCGCGCCGGCGGGGATCGACCCGTGCACGAGCGAGCTCTTGCCGGACCCGGCGACGCCGGTGACGACGACGAGCACCCCGAGCGGGATGTCGACGTCGACCTCGCGCAGGTTGTTGGCCGTCGCGCCGCGGATCTGCAGCGTGCCGGTGGGCTTGCGCACCGTCCGCTTCAGCGCCGCCCGGTCGCCGAGATGGCGGCCGGTGATGGTGCCGCCGGCCCGCAGCTCCTCGACCGTGCCCTCGAAGCAGACCTCTCCGCCCGCCGTACCGGCGCCCGGGCCGAGGTCGACGACGTGGTCGGCGATCGCGATCGTCTCCGGCTTGTGCTCCACGACGAGCACCGTGTTGCCCTTGTCCCGCAGCCGCAGCAGCAGGTCGTTCATCCGCTGGATGTCATGGGGGTGCAGGCCGACGGTCGGCTCGTCGAAGACGTACGTGGTGTCGGTCAGCGAGGAGCCGAGGTGGCGGATCATCTTGACCCGCTGCGCCTCGCCGCCCGACAGCGTGCCCGACGGCCGCTCCAGCGACAGGTAGCCCAGCCCGATCTCCACGAACGAGTCCAACGTGCGCAGCAGCGCGGCGAGCAGCGGCGCCACCGACGGCTCGTCGAGCCCCCGCACCCAGGCCGCCAGGTCGCTGATCTGCATCGCGCACGCGTCGGCGATGTTGATCCCGCCGATCCGCGACGAGCGGGCCGCCTCGCTGAGCCGGGTGCCGCCGCACTCGGGGCAGGCCGTGAACGTGACCGCGCGGTCCACGAACGCCCGGATGTGCGGCTGCATCGCCTCCCGGTCCTTGGACAGGAACGACTTCTGGATCTTCGGGATCAGCCCCTCGTAGGTGAGGTTGACCCCCTCGACCTTCACCTTGGTCGGCTCCCGGTGCAGGAAGTCCCGCATCTCCTGCTCGGTGAACTCGCGGATCGGCTTGTCCGGGTCGAGGAAGCCCGACTCGGCGTAGACCCGCACCGTCCAGAAGCTGTCCGACTTCCAGCCGGGGATCGTGAACGCGCCCTCGGCGATCGACTTGGAGTCGTCGTAGAGCTGGGTGAGGTCGATGTCGGAGACCCTGCCCCGGCCTTCGCAGCGCGCGCACATGCCGCCGGTGAGGACGAAGTCCTGCTGCACGCTCTTGCCCGCGCCGCGTTCGATGGTGGCCGCGCCGCTCCCCCGCACCGAGGGGACGTTGAAGGAGAACGCGTTGGGCGAGCCGATGTGCGGCCGCCCCAACCGGCTGAACAGGATGCGCAGCATCGCGTTGGCGTCGGTGGCGGTGCCGACCGTGGAACGCGGGTCGGCGCCCAGCCGCTGCTGGTCGACGATGATCGCGGTCGTCAGCCCTTCGAGCACGTCGACGTCGGGCCGCGGCAGCGTCGGCATGAACCCCTGCACGAACGCGCTGTAGGTCTCGTTGATCAGCCGCTGCGACTCCGCGGCGATCGTGTCGAACACCAGCGAGCTCTTGCCCGAGCCCGAGACGCCGGTGAACACCGTCAACCGGCGCTTCGGGATCTCGATGCTGACGTCCTTGAGGTTGTTCTCGCGCGCGCCGTGCACGCGGATCACGTCGTGGCTGTCGGCGACGTGCGGCGCGGGCTCCTGCGTGTCCGCCGGCCGCGTGTCGGTCCTCATGGCCATGCTCATCCTGTCTCCATCCGTGTCACGGCAACGGTCCCTGTCTACCGGATCGGCGATGTCCACCTGATCGGGGGTGCCGAGCGCGTGCGTCGGGAGGCTCTCGTGGATGGTGATGTCCATGGCGGTCACGCTAGTGGTGGCTCGGGGGCCGGCGCTTCTCCGATCCTGACCGATCGAAGCAGGGCGCCGGACCCCGCGTGGAGCCGCGGCGGTGCGCCCGGCCTGCCAGCGCACCCGGGAGTCAGGCCGACTCGATCACCTCGATGGCGGCGGCCGGGCAGACGGCGGCGGCCTCGCGGACCTGAACATGCCGGTCCGCGCCCGGCTCGGGCTCCAGCAGGATGACGATGCCGTCGTCGTCACGCTGGTCGAACACCTCCGGCGCGATCAGCACGCACTGGCCGGCGCCGCAGCACTTGTCCTCGTCCACAATGACCTTCATCTCAGCGTTCCTCTCTCGTTCAGCACATCACCAGCGCACCGGGGCCGTGCGCAGGCCGCCCACGGCCAGCCCCTCCACGCGCCGCAGGTCCTCCACGGGCACGGCCAGCTCCAACGTCGGCAGCCTGCGCAGCAGCACCTCCAGCACGACCTGCAGCTCGGTACGGGCCAGCGCCTGGCCGAGGCAGGAGTGAGCCCCGGCGCCGAAGGCCAGGTGCGGGTTGGGGCTGCGGGTCAGGTCCATGTCCGCGGCCGCCTCGAAGGCGCTCTCGTCGCGGTTGGCGGCGGCCATGCTGCAGATCACCGTGGTGCCGCGCGGCAGGCGCGTGCCGCTGACCTCGGTCTCCTCCTTCAGGTAGCGCGGCAGGCCGAACCCGGAGTTGGCGTCCATGCGCAGCGACTCCTCCACCGTGGTGCGGACCAGCGACGGATCGGCCAGCAACCGCTCCCACCGGCCGCGGTCGGCCAGCAGCATCGCCACCATCTTGCCGATCATGTTGGCGGTGGTCTCGTGCCCGGCCACCAGCAGCGCCATGCCGGTGACCAGGATCTGGATGTCGGACAGCCCGCCGTTCTCGGGGCCGCCCGCCGCGATCAGCTCGCTCAGCAGGTCCTCGCCCGGCTCGGCCCGCTTGGCGGCGAGATGGTCGGACATGTACTGGAAGAACTCGGCCTGGGCGGCCTCGACCTCGTCCTTGCCGTACCGGGTGAGGTTGAGCAGGGTGTCGGACCAGTACGAGAAGCGGTCCCGGTCGGCGGCGGGCACGCCGAGCATGTCGCAGATGACGTAGACCGGCAGCGGGAAGCCCAGGGCCGCCTTGAGGTCGGCCGGGGCGCCGCTCTCCACCATGTCGTCGATGAGGTCCCCGGCGATCCGCGCCATCACGGGACGCAGGGCGTTCATCCGCTTGGCGGTGAACCACCTGCCGACCAGGCGCCGCCAGTGCTGGTGCTCCTCCCCGCTGTCAGGGATGATGGCCGCCATCTCGCTGCCGAACAGCCCGCCGTCCTCGGTGTCCGACAGCCGGGCGGCGTCGGGCGCGTTGAGCAGCCGGGTGAAACGCGGATCGGCGAGCACCTGCTTGACGTCCTCGTAGCGGGTCAGCAGCGTCGCCCGGTCACCGCTGGGCAGGGTCACATGGGCGACCGGGCACGTGCCGCGCAGCTCGGCCCACTCCGCGGGCGGCTCCAGCGCCGCGTCGGCGGGGATGGGGTAACTCAGAACGCGCTCATTGACACTCATCAGGCGTCTCCTCGTGGATGGACATCTCGTGATCGGATGACGGGTCCGCTCCCGGCTGTGGGAGCGGACGTCGTCTCAGGTGGTGAGGGTCTGCTGCCGCAGCAGACGCGCCTGCTTGGGCATGTTCCAGCCGAGCACGCCGGTGACCCGGCCGCCCTCGCGATACAGCGCGGCGAAGCGCCGCTGCTCCGGATGGCCCTCGACGACGGTCACCTCCGCCGACGGCGACGGCAGGCCGTGCGCCTGGATCTTGACGTCGTACTGGTCGGTCCAGAAGTACGGGATCGGCGTGTACGGGCGGTCGGCGCCGAGGATGCCGGCCGCCACCGCCTGGGCCTGCTCGGTGGCGTTGGTGCGGTTCTCCAGGCGCAGCCTCCTGCCGAGCCCCTCGTGCGCGAAGCGGGCCACGTCCCCGACCGCGTACACGCCTTCGGCGGCGCGGCAGCGCGCGTCGCACTCGACCCCGTCGCCGAGGCTCAGCCCGCTGCCCTCCAGCCAGCCGGTCGCCGGACGCGAGCCGACGGCCACCACGACGGCGTCGGCCGCCAGGAGCTCGCCGCCCGCCAGCCGTACCCCCACGACCCGGCCCGCGTCGCCGGCCAGGGCGTCGACCGCGGCGCCCAGCCGCAGCCGGACCCCACGCTCGGCGTGCACCCGGCCGAGCAGCGTGCCGACCGTCTCGCCGAGCTGGTCGCCCAGCAGGGTGCGCCCCATGCCGGCGAGGGTGACCTCCAAGCCCATCGCACGGGCGGTGGCGGCGATCTCCGCGCCCAGCACCCCCTCCCCCACGACCACGAGCCGCCCACCGGCGCTCAGCTCGCGGCGCAGGGCCAGCGCGTCGTCCAGGGTGCGCAGCACGTGCACGCCCGCCAGCCCGTCCTGGCCCGGCAGGCGGCGGGGAGTCAGGCCGGTGGCGATCACGACGACGTCGCCGTGCAGCACGCGGCCGGAGGCGGTGGTGACGGCGCGGGCCGCCGCGTCCAGCGCGAGCGCGGGCTCGCCCAGCACGAACTCGGCCTCCAGGGCCTGCAACTGCGCCTGGTCGCGCAGCCGGGCCCGGTCCGGCTCCCAGACGCCGGCCAGCACCTGCTTCGACAGCGGCGGCCGGTCGTAGGGGTGATGGGGGTCGGCGTCCAGCAGCGTCAGGCGCCCCCGGTAGCCGTGCCGCCGCAGCGCCTCGGCCGTGCTCAGCCCCGCGGCCGACGCGCCCACGATCACGATGCGGGCGGGCGGGCTCACGTGGTGACCCGGCCCGCGTGGATGGCCGTCACGCCTGCTCCCAGGCACATGTGTGGGGCTCCTTTCCTCATCCAGCGCCCGACACATTAGCCTACATCTGCAAGAAAACCTACATGTGTCGTCATTCGGTAGGATGGCAGGCGTGGTCACCAAGGACAGCAACCCCGCATCGGGCGACCGGCGCGTGCGCCGCACCCGGACGGCCCTCGCACGCGCACTGATCCGGCTGGTCGAGGAGCGGGACCTGTCCCGGATCAGCGTCTCCGACGTCGCCGCGGGCGCCGAGGTGAGCCGCTCGGCCTTCTACGACCACTACCGCGACGTCCACGAGCTCGCCGAGGACGCCTGCACCGCGATGATCGACGGCCTGCTCGAATCCCTGCCCGTGCCCGCTCACGGCGCCGACATGGAGGAGGAGGCGACCCGGTCGCTGGCGGCCTTCTTCGCCAGCCTCGCCGAGCACGCCGGGCTGTACCGGGCGCTCCTGGGACCGCAGGGCAGCGCGCGCGTCGTCGACCACATCCGCCGCCGCATCGCCGAGGTCACCGTCGACCACCTGGCCCGGACCGGCGACGGCACCCCGCCGCAGGGCGTCCCGCACGACATCGCGGCCGCCTTCATCGCCGGCGCGCTCATCGGCGTGGCCGTCGACTGGCTCCAGCACGGATGCCCCCGGCCGCCGGCCGAGATGGCCACGGCGACCTGGCCGCTGCTGAACGCGCACTACCGCCTCGACCCCCACGGCCACGCCCCGGCGAGCTGAGACACCGGCACCGTCCGCGCCTCTGATCGGCGTGACGTTCCGGCGCCATGGCGGCCCGCGTCCCGAGGACGCGCGGAAGGATCGACCGGCGGCCCGTTCGAGAGACGTCGAAACGCGAGCGCGGGTCCGGCGCCCTGACTGCGTCATGGCCGCCCGGTGCTGGAGGGCGTGGCGGCCGCACCCCGGGTGAAGAAGCCGCTCGCCTTTACATTGTAGATTTATGCTGATGCCGCTTAGGTGCATTCGGTGATGATCACCGGGTGGTCGAACAGCCCAGGATTGCGCCCGGGCGCGCTCGCGCGCGACGAGCCGGCTGAACTCGGCGGCGCCGGGCGTCGCCTTGAGCTCCTCGACCTCCGGCAGGAGGGCTCGCCGGTTCTCGCGACGCCATAACCCACGCTGGGCACCTTGTGCTCGGACTCCAGGACCCGGACCGTGTGGGAGCCGTTCCTGCCGAAGCGGAACTCCTCCCCCGGCCGCACCCCGTGCAGCCGGGCCCCGCCGCGAGGGCCGGATCGAAGGCGGCCACCTGGTTCAGCTCGGGCACATGGAAGAAGGTCTTGTCGTTGGCGCGCGAGTAGCCGGTGAGGGTCAGCGGGTGCCGGACGGCTGCCACGTCTTCCACCGCCGGAACGGATGCCCGCGCTTCCCGACCGCCCAGTCGTGGAAGGTACGCCCCCGGCCGGTCAGGCGGTGGACGGTGGTCAGCGGCGTGCCGACTCCAGGAACGGCTTGACCTGGGCGAGGACCTCGTCCACCCGGCCGCCCCAGGCGCCGGGGTGGTCGGCGCCGGGGAGGCTCACGAAGGGGGCGCCGGCGCGCTCGGCGGTCTGCCGCATGCTGTCGTGGTAGACGTCCGCGGACCCGCAGTACAGCAGCAACGGCACCCCGGCGACGCCCAGGTCGGCGTCGAGACCGGCGTTCCCCTCCAGCGCCTGATGGCAGAGGCGGAACGCCTCCGGGTCTCCCCCGTCGATGACCTTCGCCTGCTCCGGGTCGGCGCGGCAGACCTCCAGCAGCCACCGCGCCCAGTCCGTGCCGGGCGGAAAGCCGGCGTGCCGGACCAGGTGGGTGTACAGCGTCTCGATCCCCCCGACGGGGTCCCAGCCGCCGAGAACGAGGGCGGACAGGCGTCCGGGGGCGTGCCGGGCGAGTCCGCAGCCGATCAGGGCGCCCAGGGAGTAGCCCCAGAAGGCGGCCGTCTCCACGCCCATGTCGTCCAGGACGGCCACGACGTCCTCGGCCCGCCGCGCCAGGCCGTACGCGCCGGGGTCGCGGGGCGCCTGGCTTCCGCCGTGGGCGAGGGGGTCGAGCTGGACGATCGTGTGCGTCTCGCGGAGGGCTCCGGCGTAGCCCGCGCCGGTCCAGAACGAGCCGAGCTGGTAGATGCCGGGATGGAGCACGAGGACCGGCCCCCGGCCGGACACCTGGTACGACAGCCTGGTCCGGCGGCCACCGGCGTGCGGCGCGGCGGCGGCGCTCGCGGCTTCGGGACGGCGGCTCACGCCGGCGCCCCGCGGCCCGGCAGGCCGGCCTCGGGGCCGCCGGACGATACGAAGGTCACGGCTCGCATAGGGTCTCCCAGAGTCAGACGGACACGTTTGTTATGCGCATAAATATTATGGGCATAACAAACTTGCGGGTAACCCTGGAGATCAACGTGGAGTACGAGCAGGCCGACGCCCTCAACGGCGCGATCAGGGTGATCGCCATCCGCCACCGGGCCCGCGCGGCGGTCAAGCTGGCCGAACTGGGCCTGCACCCCGGACACGAGGCGGTCCTGCTGCTGCTGGACGCGAACGGCCCGCAGACGCAGAAACAGCTGGCCACCGGGGCGGGATGCGAGCCGCCGAGCATCACGCTCATGGTGCGCAAGCTGGAAGCGGCCGGCCTGGTGGCCAGGCACCCGTCGGCGCAGGACGCGCGCGCCGTCGTCGTGACCCTCACCGACGCCGGCCGGGACGTCATCGCTCCGCTCAAGGCGCTGTGGCGCGAGCTCGCCGACGAGACCGTCGCACACCTCAGCGCGACCACGGTCGACCAGCTCATCGCCGTGGTCACCGACCTGGCCGACAGCCTGCGCACCGCCACGGCCGGCGACCAGCCGTCCTGAGGCGGCCCTGCCCGGCTCAGTCCCGCGGCTTGCGCCAGGTGATGCTGTAGCGCATCAGGAGGTGGCGGCGGTACTCGGAGCCGGGCAGGATCTCCGCGGCGAGCGCTCGCATCCGCCGGTAGGTCTCCGGCGGCGGCCACACCGTGGGGGACGGAGCCCGCCAGAGGCCCTTCCTGGCCCGATGGGCGGTGCCGACGACGACGCCGGCCAGGTCGCGCGGCAGGTCGTTCGGCATGGTGCTGCGGGCCAGGCCGACGATGGCGAGGACCCCGCCGGGGCGCAGCAGGTCACGCATGCGGGCCAAGGCGGTGGCGGCGTCCATGTGATGCAGGGTGGCGACCGACGCGACGACGTCGAACGAGGCGGGTTCGAACGGGTGGGTGAGGAAATCGCCCAGGATGTAGTCGACGTCGTCCGGATACGCGCGGGCCTGCTCGACGCTGGTCGCGTCGAGATCGATGCCGGTGACGTGCGGCACGGTCCGCCGCAGTTCACGGGCCAGCATGCCCTCGCCGCAGCCGACGTCCAGCGCGCGCCGGGCGCCGTCGGGGACCGCGCCCAGGATGCGGGGGTGGTAGTGGATGTTGTGGTTCCACCGCTCGCCGTTCGCCATCGTCATGTGATCATCCTGCCGGACTCGCCGGGCGACGGCACCCGCTTGACAATCCTTGCCCCACAAGCTCTAACCTAGCCTCATTAGTTTACTTCCTAATGCCTCTAGGAGCATGCATGGCACGGGCCGGGTTGACGGCGGATCGGGTGACGCTCGCCGGCGCCCAACTGGCGGACGAGGTGGGGCTCGACCACGTCACCATGTCAGCGGTGGCGCGACGGCTCGGCGTGAAGGACGCCAGCCTCTACGTGCACGTCCGCAACCTCGAGGACCTGCGCGGGCGGATCGCCCTGCTGGCGGCGGACGAGAAGACCATCCGCATCGCGGAGGCCACCGCCGGGCGCGCCGGAAGGGACGCGCTGGTGGCGTACGCGAACGCCTACCGGGAGTACGCCCACGACCACCCGGGCCGCTACACGGCGACGCAGATCCCGATCCCCATCGATCCCGAGCTCCTGGCCCAGGCAGCCGGCCCGCGACGCGCGATCGAGCTGACCTACAGCATGCTGCGCGCCTACCGGCTGGACGAGCCGGACCTCACCGACGCGGTCCGGATGATGCGCAGCATGCTCCACGGCTTCATCAACCTCGAGGCCGCGGGCGGGTTCGCGCACGCGCGCCCGGTGGAGGACTCCTGGGTCCGCTGCCTCGACGCCCTGCACGCCCTCCTGACGAACTGGCACTCGCAGTCGCACCGAGAAGGAGACCCGGCATGACCAGCCCGACCATCGGCAGCCTGCGCGTGGACGGCGCCACCCTCCACTACGAGGTACGCGGAAGCGGCCCGCTCCTGCTGCTGATCCCCGGCGGCACGGGCGGCGCGGCCTCCTTCGACGGCGTCGCCGGCGACCTGGCCGCCGAGTACACGGTCGTGTCCTACGATCCGCGCGGCATGTCCGGCAGCACGCTGGACGACCCGGAAGCCGAGCAGCGGGTCGAGCAGCACGCCGACGACGCGTTCCGGCTGCTGGAGCTGCTGTCCCCGGACGCGCCCGCGCGCGTGGCCGGCTGCAGCTCCGGGGCGATCGTCGCGCTGCACCTGCTCACCGCCCATCCCGAGCGGGTCGGACGCGTCGTGGCGCACGAGCCGCCGATGGTGGAGGTGCTGCCGGACGCCGCCGAGCATCGCGCGATGCTCGCCCGCGTCCAGGACACCCTCCGCCAGGAGGGGCTGATGCCCGCGGCGGCCGTGTTCGCGGCCGGCCTCAGCCGGCCCGGCGCCGCGCCTGCCGCCCCGCCCGCCGACCCCCAGGCGGCGATCGCCGAGCTGCCGCCGGAGGCGAGGGCGCGCGTCGAGCGGACGATGGCCAACATGCCGTACTTCCTCGGGCGCATCGTGCCGAGCTTCATGGCCTACACCCCGGACGTGGACCGCCTGGCTGCTCTGTCGGACCGGCTCGTGCTCGCCGGCGGAGCGGACTCGCGCGGCGAGCTGCCCTACCGTCCCGCCGCCTTCCTGGCCGAGCGGTTCGGCACGGAGCTCGTCCACTTCCCCGGCGGGCACACGGGCCTCAGCACGCACCCCGCCGAGTTCGGCGAGCTGCTCCGCAAGGTGCTGACGCACCCGTGAACGACGACACCCGGCCAGGGCACCGTCGCGGTGCTCCGGCCGGGTGCCCAAGGGGCGGGCGCTCCTACTTGAGGCTGTCCGGCACGCCGGACTTGTCGCCGAGCCCGGCGAGGTAGTCGGCGTACTCCTTCACGTTGTCCTTCGCGACCAGCTTGCCCTGCAGCGTCTCGTCGGCCTGCACCTGCTTGCCGCCCAGGACGTCGCCGGCCAGCGAGACCACCTTCTGCCCGAGCGCGAACGGCGACTCGGCGTTCGTGGCGTACATCTCCCCCGCCGCGACGGCGGCCAGCGCGTCGGCGATGCCGTCGTTGCCGACGACCTTGACCTTGCCCACCAGGTTGCGGGCCTTGAGCGCGGACAGCACGCCCATGGCCATCTCGTCGTTGGCCGCGTACACGCCGTCGATGTCGGGGTTGGCCTGCAGCACGTTCGTCATCACGTTCAGGGCCTTGGCCCGGTCGAAGTCGGCCGCCTGCGTGGCGACGACCTTGATGTCCTTGTGCGTGGCGATCTGCTGCTGGAAGCCCTTGCTGCGGTCCTGGGCGACGTTGGTGCCGAGGATGCCCTGGATCTCGACGACCTTGCCCTTGCCGCCGACGGCCTCGGCCAGCGCGTCGGCCGCGTTCTTGCCCGCCTGGACGGCGTCGTAGCCGACGAACGTGGCCAGCTTGCCGCCGGACGGCTTGCGGTCGAACGCCATCACCGGGATGCTCGCCGCGTTCGCCTGGGTGACGGAGCTGCTGGCGGACTGGCTGCCCACCGGGTCGAGGATGAGGATGCCGGTCTGCTTGGAGATGGCGGTCGTCGCCTGGTTGAGGAAGGTGGCGTCGGAGTTGTCGGCGTTCTGCACGTTCAGGGTGATGCCGCTCTTGGCGGCCTGCGCCTCGGCGCCGTCCTTCACGCTGATGAAGAACGGGTTGCCGAGGGTGCTCATGATGATCGTGGCGTCCTTCTTGCCGGACGCCTGAGGGGCGCCCGTGGCCGTCTCCTCGCCGCCCCTGCTGCAGGCGGTCAGGGAGACGGCGGCCAGGATCGCGACGGCGAGGAATTTGCGGGGAGTGCGCATAACCGTTCCTTCTAGATGTGCTGGGCGAGTTCGGGGGTACGTGCGGGGGCTTGGGCCCTGCGCGGCACGAGCCTGCGCAGGATGTCCACGTTGCGGTCGAGGAAGACGGCCAGGAGGATGACCAGGCCCTTCACCACGTCCTGCAGGAACGGGGAGACGTCGAGCAGGTTCATGCCGTTGTCGATGACGCCGAGGACGAGCGCCCCGACGAGGGTGCCGAGCAGGGTGCCGCGGCCGCCGGCCAGGCTGGTGCCGCCGATGATGACGGCCGCGATCGCGTCCAGTTCCAGGCCGGCCCCGGCGGTCGGCTGGGCGGTGGACAGCCGGGCGGTGATGATGAACCCGGCCAGGGACGCCAGCACGCCGCTGATGACGAAGGCGAGGATCTTGACGCGGTGGACCCTGATGCCGGACAGCCGCGCGGCCTCGACGTTGTCGCCGGTGGCGTAGACGTACCGGCCGAAGCGGGTGCGCGCCAGGACGAACCCGAAGACGCCGAACGCCACCAGCATGATCCACACCGGCACGGGCACGCCCGCGAACCTCGCCTGCCCGATGCCCTGGAAGTCGTAGTCCGTCACCGGAATCGGGTTGCCCGAGGTGAGGTGCAGGGTGAGCCCGGCGAACACCGACATCGTGGCCAGCGTCGCGATGAACGACGGCATCCTGGTCCTGGTCACGAGCAGGCCGTTGACCAGCCCGATGGCCGCGCCGGTCGCCAGGCCCGCGGCCAGCGCGGGGATCAGGCCGTACGTGCCGAGCGTCAGGGCCGTGACGACGGCGGAGAAGCCGAGCGCCGAGCCCACGGACAGGTCGATCTCGGCGAGGATGATCACATACGTCTGCCCGGCGGCGAGCAGCGCGGCCACGGAGGTCGCGAGCGCGACGTTGAGCAGGTTCGTCGGGGTGAGGAAGACCGGCGAGGTCACCGAGAGGACGACCCCGACCAGGAGGAGCATCCACACCGCGCGCAGCCGGCCCGCGACGGTCTTGAGTTTCGAGGTCATGCGGCACCTACCAGTGCGTGCTTGAGGATGGACTGCTCGTCGAGGTCGCCGCCGGTCAGCTCGGCGACGAAGCGTCCTTCGCGCATCACGACCACGCGGTCGGACATGGCGACGAGTTCCGGCAGGTCGGAGCTCACGAGCAGGACGGCGACGCCGTCCGCGGTGAGCTGGTTGATGATCCGGTAGATCTCGGTCTTGGCGCCGACGTCCACGCCGCGGGTCGGCTCGTCCATGAGCAGCACCCGCGGCCGGGTCATCACCCACTTGGCGAACAGCGCCTTCTGCTGGTTGCCGCCGGACAGCGAGCTGACCGCGATGGACGGGGAGGCGGCGCGCACCCGCAGGTCGGAGATGACCGCGCCGGTGGCCGCCCGCTCCTTCGCGCGGCGTACGACTCCGCCACCGGCGCTGAACGCGCGCAGCGAGGCCAGCGACACGTTCGCCTCGAGCGACTGGCCCATGCACAGGCCCTCCGCCTGCCGGTCGGGCGACAGGTAGGCGATCCGGCTGCCGATCGCGTCCTGGACGCTCGCGACCCGTACGGCGGAGCCGCCCACGAGCACGGACCCGCCGGTCAGCGGCTGCAGGCCGAACAGCGCGCGCAGCAGGTCGCTGCGCCCGCAGCCGACCACGCCGCCGATGCCGACCACCTCGCCCGCCCTGACCTGGAGGTCGATGTCGTGGAAGCGGGCGCCGGACCCGGCGCGCACCTCCAGCACGACCTCGTCCCCGGCGTTGCGCTCCTTGGGGTAGAAGTCGTCCACGGCGTCGCCGACCATCGCGGTGACGACCTTGGCCGGCGTGAGCTCCCCGGTGGGGACGTCGAGCGTGACCCGGCCGTCGCGCAGCACGACGATGCGGTCCGACAGGGCGAAGACCTCGTCCAGCCGGTGGCTGATGTAGATCACCGAGACGCCGGCCTCGCGCAGCCGGTTCACCTGGGCGAAGAGCTGCTCGGACTCCTGCTCGTCGAGCGCCGCGGTGGGCTCGTCGAGGATGATCAGCCGCAGTTCGTGCGTCATGGCCTTGGCGATCTCGAGCATCTGCCGCTCGGCCACGCTCAGCTCACTGACCTGGCGGTGCACGTCGATCTCCATGCCGAGGCGGCGCAGCGCCTGCCTGGCCTCGGCGGCCATGCGCTGCTTGGAGACGAACAGGCGGCCGAAGACGCGCTCGCGGTCCAGCACGTACATGTTCTCGGCCACGCTGAGGTGCGGGAACAGGTTCTGCTGGAACTCCTGGTAGATGACCTCGATGCCCTGCGCCATCGCGGCCTGCGGGTCCTTGAGGACCGTCGCGGTCCCGTCGATCAGCAGCCGCCCGGAGTCGGGCTGGTGCGCGCCGGAGATCACCCGGGTGAGCGTGGACTTGCCCGCCCCGTTCTCCCCGACGAGCGCGACGACCTCGCCGGGACCGACGTCGAAGCTGACGCCCCGCAGGACGCTGTTGTCGCCGAAGGACTTGCGCACATCGGCAAGCTGGAGATGCATGCCAGGCTCCTGATCAGTACACGACGCCCGCGGTGAGCAGGACGTTGGCGTACGGGGTGAACTCGCCGGAGCGCACGGCCGCCCGGGCTCCGGTGGTGGCCTGCTTGAACGCGGTGTGCGGGACGAACTCCGGCGTCAGGCCGAGCCGGTCGAACCGTTCCTCGATGGCCGCCAGCATCTCCGGGCTGTGCTGCTTGATCTCCTCGGAGATCGGCACGCCCTCCACGGCCACCTCGTCGAGCACCGCGTCCAGCAGGTCGAGGAACCGCGGCAGCTCCGGAACGGGCGTGTTTCGGAGCTCCGGCCTCTCATCTTCGCGGGGACGCGGTTCAGCAGGGGCTGCGGTCCCAGCTGACGTAGATGGAGCGGACTCCCCATGTCGTCACCACTCGGGGGTGGGGCTTCCTGGCCTCGATGATCGATCCTGCCGCGGGGGCGATCAAGGGGCTGGCGTCACTGACAGTAACTGCCGAGCGGGGCTTGGACTCCGCGGTCAACCCCCGATCCGAATGGTGAATACCCGGCGACGGGTACGTCGCGCCCCAAAACGCCGATTAATCCATGTCAATACGACATAGCGCGCGAAATCCGCTGACGGTTCGCCATTCGGCAGCGGCTCATGGATGCGAGGGCGGTGTGGCGCGTGAGCCGGTCGCGGCGTCGGCGTAGCGGCGGGCCAGAGTCGCGAAGGCGTCCTTGAGCTCGGCCGGGCCGACGACCTCGATGTCGGCGTCGAACCTGCCGACGGCGGAGGCCAGGGCGGCCCATGACCACGAGCTCAGGACCAGCCGGCAGCGGTTCGGGCCCAGCTCCTCGACGGTGCCCTCGCGGGTGTAGCGGGACACGGCGGCGGCGGGCAGGTCGAGGATCACCTCTCCGCGGCAGGGCCAGTGACCGGAACCGTCGGAGCCCCGGAACCTGCTGAGCATGAAGGCGGCCACCTCGCCTCCGGGCAGGTCGCGCGGGCCGAAGCGGGGCCCTGTGGGGGTGCGCGGGATGATCCGGTCGGCGCGGAAGGTCCGCCAGTCCTCACGGTCGAGGTCCCAGGCGACGAGGTACCAGCGCCCGCCCCAGGTGACGAGGTGATGGGGCTCCACCCGGCGCGGCGAGGCCGGCACGGCGGCGTCCTCCTCCCCCGGCGGGGGTGCGGGGGTGTAGTCGAAGCGCAGCACCTCGCGGGCGTGGACGGCGGCGCCGAGCGCCATGAGCACGCCGCCGTCGACCTGGGGGTCCGGCCGGGTCGCGGGCTTCTCGACCGCGGTGACCTGGATGGTGTCGATCCGGCGGCGCAGCCGTGCGGGCATGACCTGCCGGACGGTGTTCAGGGCACGCGCCGCGCTCTCCTCGATGCCGGCGCCGGTGGTCGTGGCGATCTGGAGCGCGATGGCCAGGGCGACGGCCTGCTCGTCGTCGAACAGCAACGGCGGCAGCTCCGTGCCGGCGTCGAGCCGGTAACCACCGTCAGGTCCCTTGAACGCCACGATGGGATAGCCCAGCTCGCGCAGGCGGTCGACGTCGCGGCGCAGGGTGCGCGGGCTGATGTCCAGCCGCTCGGCCAGCAGCGCGCCCGGCCAGTCGCGGCGCGCCTGGAGCAGCGAGAGCAATGCCAGCAGTCGCGCTGAAGTCTTCGGCACGATTTCCATGATGCCGGGAGTAGAGGCCAGTCCCTGGCCTCTACTCCTGTGATTGTTGTCGCGTGCCACTCACCACCGACAACCGGAAAGGCCGAACGCCATGACCGCCACCGAAACCCCCTCGACCCTCGACGCCGAGCGGAGCGAGCTGCTCGCCGCGCTCGCCGCCGCGCGCTCCGCCCTGACCAACACCGTCCGCGGGCTCAGCGACGAGCAGCTCGGCGAGCGCCCGACGGTCAGCGCGCTGTGCCTGGGCGGGCTGATCAAGCACGTCACGTCCATGGAGGAGTCGTGGATGCGCTTCGTGGTGGACGGCCCGTCCGCGATGAGCCACGACCTGCCCGACGGTGTCACCTGGGCCGACCTCGCGGCCGGCACCGCGCGCGAGGTCCCGAAGTGGGTGATCGACCACCAGAACGAGTTCCGGATGCTGCCCGGCGAGACGCTGGCCGGGATCCTGGCGCGGTACGAGGAGGTCGCGGCCCGCAGCGAGGAGGTCGTCGCCGCCGTCCCCGACCTGTCGGCGACGCACCCGTTGCCGGAGGCGCCCTGGCACGCGCCGGGAGCGGTGCGCAGCGTGCGCGCGGTGCTGCTGCACGTCGTCGCCGAGACCTCCCAGCACGCCGGGCACGCCGACATCCTGCGCGAGACGCTCGACGGGCAGACGTCGACCTGAGCGGTGACGGGGATACGAGCGTGGGGGTTCTCCGGCAGGGACGTCACTGACGCGGGGGTGTCCGGTTCGCTGCGCCAGCTTTCGGCCAGCGGGCCGATGTCCACCGCGTCATAGCCGAGGACGTCCAGCAGCCGGGCGGTCTCCGCCTTGGCCGCCGCGTCGTCGCCGGCGATCGGCAGGGCGCTGCGGTCCGGCGCGCCCGCGGGCCGGGCGAGGGTGACGAGCTGGTGCGGGGTGATGGTGTTGAACGCCTTGACCACCCGGGAATCCGCGAGGTGGCGCCGGATCAGGACACTGGAGGTCAGCTTTCCCGCGTCCAGCTCGGACAGGTGGCCGCCCGGGCCCGCCCGCCCAGCTCGGCGACGAGATCGGCGAGCGTCCCGCATCCTCGCGCGTCGCTGAGGACGACCCCCACGCCGGCCGCGACGGCCGGGACTGCGCGACTACGGCGCCGTGCGCCGGGTCGCGGGCCTGCGGCGTGACGAACTCGTGTACCTGCGCCGGATCGCACGGCGTCCCCCGGCGTGCGCGGCGGCCCCGTCCGACGTGCCCGCGAGCCTGCGCCACCTGCTGGAGTCGTTCGTGATGACGCCGGCGCTGGTGGTCGGCCGGCACACCCAGATCGTCGGCTGGAACCCGCTCGCCGTGGCCGTCTTCGGCGACTTCCCCGCGCTGCCGGAGAGCCGGCCGGTACCGCGGGGACCCCGGGCTCGCGGCGCACATCGACCGGCTGCGGGTCGCCGCCTCACTCCCCCGAGGCGGCCCGCGCGTCATGACGCCGGTGAGGCGGGGCCGGTCGTGGACGGTCCCGTACGGACGACGGCCTGGTCGCCGCGCGGTCCGAACAGGTGCAGGATCTCCACGGCGTTCGTGTCCGCCGGGCCGAACCAGTGCGGCTCCCGCGTGTCGAACTCGGCCACCTCGCCGGGCCGGAGTGTGCACTCGCGCTCGCCGATGATGACGCGGAGCTCGCCGGCGAGGACGTACAGCCACTCGTAGCCGTCGTGGGTCACCAGCTTCGGCTCGCGGGGGGCCAGCACCTGCTTGAACACCTGCACGCGGCCCGGGTACTGCGTCAGGGGCACCAGGACGCTGCCGCGGTCCTTGCGCAGGGGCTTGAGATGCACCCGCGGGTCACCGCTGGCCGGCGCGGCCACCAGCTGGTCGAGTGCGACGCGGTGCGCACGCGCGAGCGGGATGAGCAGCTCCAGGGTCGGACGCCGTTTGCCCGACTCGAGGCGGGACAGCGTGCTCACCGAGATCCCGGTCGTCTCGGCGAGCGCCTCCAGGGTGAGTCCGCGGTCCCGGCGCAGGCTGCGCAACCGGGGCCCGATGGCGTCGAGGATCCGCTCCAGCTCCGTGTCCACGAGGTCCAGTTTTGCAGTTCCCGCAAAAGTGCTGGGCGGCGGCCACCCGCTGAGCCGAGCATGGCCGGGCAAGTGCTCCCGAACCCGAGAGGCCGGCCGTGACCGCGACAACCCACCCCGTTCAGCCTGTTCTGAGCGTGCGCAGACGCTGGACGGTGCTGGCCGTCTGCTGCATGAGCATGTTCCTCGTCGGTCTGGACACCACCATCGTCAACGTGGGCCTGCCCGCGATCGGGCGCGGTCTGGGCGCCGGGACGCGCGGCCTCGAATGGATCGTGGACGCCTACACCCTCGTTTTGGCCGGCCTGTTGATCTCCTCCGGTGCGCTGGCGGACCGGTTCGGACGCCGGCGGGTGTTCCAGCTCGGGCTGGTCGTGTTCGGTGCGGCCTCGCTGGCCTGCGCGCTCGCCCCTTCGGTCGGCGCGCTCGCCGCGGCCCGGGCCGTGCAGGGAATCGGCGCCTCCATGCTCAGCCCCGTGGCTCTGGCGATCGTGGTGAACGCGATGCCCGACCCGAAGGAGCGGGCGCAGGCGATCGGCGTCTGGGCATCGGTGTTCGGGCTCAGCATGGCCGCCGGTCCCGTCACGGGCGGCGCCCTCATCACGGGAATCGGCTGGCGGTCGGTGTTCTGGATCAACGCGCCGGTCGTCGTGGCCGCACTCGTGCTCAGCATGGTGTTCGTGCCGGAGTCCCGGTCGCCGCGGGCGCGGCGGCTCGACCTCCCCGGTCAGGCCCTGCTGACCGTGGTCATCGGGGTCTCGGTCGGCGTCCTCATCGAGGGGCCGCGCATCGGCTGGACGTCGCTCGCGGCGCTGGCCGCGTACGCGCTCGCCGCCGTGGCGGCGGCCGGATTCGCCTGGGTCGAGTACCGCCGGTCCGAGCCGCTGATGGATCCCCGCCTCTTCCGGCGGCCGGCCTTCGGCAGCGCGGTCCTGGGCGCCGTGGCGGTCTTCGTCGCCCTGAACGTGACGCTGCTGCTCAACACCCTCTACCTCCAGCACGCCCGGGGATGGACACCGCTCGCCGCCGGGGTGGCCACTCTGCCCATGGCCGTCGGGGCGACCGTCTGCGCGCCCCTGTCCGGGCAACTGGTCGGCCGTCTCGGGCCGCGACTGCCCCTCGTCCTGGCCGGCGGCTTCATCACGGTGGGGGGACTCTGCCTGGTGGGGCTCGACCAGCGGACGAGCGTGCCCCTCCTCCTGGCCGCCTACGCGCTCATCGGCATCGGGTTCGGCTTCGCCAACGCCCCGATCACCAACGCCGCGGTGAGCGGGCTGCCTCCCGCCCGTGCCGGCGTGGCGGGAGCGATCACGTCGACCGCGCGCCAGTTCGGCGCCGCGCTGGGCATCGCCATCGCCGGCGGCCTGGTCGCCGACGCCGGCCCGGCGGGGCTCGCGCAGGCGTCCCGTCCGGGCTGGATCATGGTCACCGCCTGTGGCCTGGTCCTGTTCCTCGTGGCGTACGCCTCGCGGCCGAAGAAGGACGGCGCCCGTCCCCCGTCCCCGGGAGCGCGGTGAGACCGTCCGGCGCGACCTGGCCTACGAGATGCCGGTGGTGACCTGCTCCTCGGTCAGCGAGCAGATGAACGATCACGGTGACGTGGAGCTGAGCTCCACGCAGCAGGCGCCCGGCCGGGGAGCCAGTGTCGCCTGCACGGTGGTCGCTCTGAGCCCTCCGCAGTAGGCGGCGAGGAAGGCGTGGTTGATGCCGCACACCAGGTCGGGGTCCTGGGCCGCGAGCGGGTGGAAGGGGCAGTTGCCGAGCCGGAGACGGGTCGGCGCGACACGGGCCGGCTCGAAGCCGTGGCCTTCCAGCATGTGCGCGATGTAGGTGAGGGCCCGCTCGGTGCCGAGCCGGCCGGGCCTGAGCCGGTCGTGCTCCGCCTGCCCGAGGGCGCGCCCGCGGTCGGCCGCGACGCGTACGGCGGCCTGCGGCCCGCTCTCCTCGGGCCGCTGGTGACGTACCGCCTCCAGCAGGATCTCGGCGAGCAGGCCGTGCTCGCGCGGCGGGATGCTGACCTGCACCTGTACGTCGGTCGGCTGGTACAGCTTCGGGGCGCGGCCGACCCTGCGGATGCCGTCCGGCTGGGCGTACGTGGCCTTGAGCAGCCCGACCTCGACCAGTTTGTCGAGGTGGAAGGCCGCCAGCTTGCGGGAGATGCCGGCGCTCCGCGCGGCCTCGTCGCGGGTCACCGGGGCAGACGACTGCCGGATGAATGCATACATGCGGCGCCGAAGCTCGTCGTCGAGCGCCGCCACGGCGCGCACCGCGTCGTCCGTCACCCGTTCACAATAACACTCGTCTTCTGCGGGGAAACCTCTTCACCTCGTGCCCTTCAGCATGATAAAGCTAAGAATTGTTAGCGAAATTGAAGGGGGAGTCATGTCCACGCCGCAGTATCAGCCCCAACGCCCCGTCACGGCCCCGGGGCGCTCCATTCCGGCCGCCGTCGTCGCCGGACACGGCGCACCGGCCGTCGCCACGCTCGCCCCTGTCCCGCTCACCACCGTGTCGGGCGGCTGACGTGCTGAACGGATCAACCGCCCCTACGAGAGGCGTCGACCTGACCGCGGCCGAGCTGGCGGCAGGTCAGTTCCTCGACGCCCTGGGCATCCACCTGGACGACGAAAGCCTGCGCGGGACCCCCGGGCGGATGGCCCGCGCCTACGCCGAGCTCTTCTCGCCACGCCCCTTCGAGCTCACCACCTTTCCCAATGACGAGGGGTACGACGAGCTCGTCCTCGTCCGCGACATCCCGCTCCGGTCGGTATGCGAGCACCACCTGCTGCCGTTCACCGGCGTGGCCCATGTCGGATACCTGCCGGGACCGCGCATCGTCGGCCTGTCCAAGCTCGCCCGCATCGTGGAGCACTTCTCCTGCCGACCACAGGTCCAGGAACGCCTCACCAAGCAGGTCGCCGAATGGCTGCAGCAGAACCTGCGGCCCCGCGGGGTGGGCGTGGTCATCCGAGCCGACCACACCTGCATGACCCTGCGCGGCGCGCAGGCCCCAGGGGCTCAGACCATCACGTCCACCTTGCTCGGCGTGCTGCGCGACGACGCCCGCTCGCGCGCCGAGTTCCTGTCGCTGGTCAGCCCCTGACCGCACGGCAGCTCCGGGGCGAACCCGGCATCTCGACCCAGGTAAACCCTAATTCCCTACCGGTTGTGTTGACTTCATGCGACGGCCGGTCTACGTTGGCGAACGTGACGACCACGGCACTGACCATCCGAGGTCACGTGGACTTCTGCCGCGTGGCCAGCGCCCTGTGTCCCTCCTTCCGTCCCGCTGTCCAGCGACCACCTCGACATCCGGAAGGACCACACCCATGTCACCTTTCTCCATCCGCCCCGTCGCAGGCCGGATAGGCGCCGAGATCTCCGGCGTGCGCCTGGGCGGTGATCTGCCCGCCGACCTCGTCGGGCTGATCCGCTCGGCCCTGCTCGACCACAAAGTGCTCTTCTTCCGCGCCCAGGACCACCTGGGCACGGAAGACCAGGTGGCCTTCGCCCGGCTGCTCGGCGAGCCCACCGTGGCCCACCCCACCGTCCCGGCGCTCGCCGGCAACACCCACGTCCTCGACCTGGACTACAGCGGCGGCCAGAAGGTCGACCGCTGGCACACCGACGTCACCTTCGTCGACCGGCCGCCGCTGGCCTCCGTGCTCCGGGCGATCACCGTGCCGCCCAGCGGCGGCGACACGCTCTGGGCCAACACCGTCACCGCGTACGAGCACCTGCCCGCCGAGCTGCGCGACCTGCTCGACCGGCTGCGGGCGGTCCACACCAACCAGTACGACTACGTGCGCGTCGCCGCCTCCGACGACCCGGAGCGGACCCGCGCGCAGGCGGAGGTGTTCGCCTCGACCGTCTACGAGACCGAGCATCCCGTCGTCCGCGTCCATCCCGAGACCGGCGAGCGCGCGATCCTCCTCGGCGACTTCGCCAAGCGTCTGGCCGGCCTGCCCGCCCAGTCGTCGGCCGCGATCATCCAGCTGATCCAGAGTCACGTGACCCAGGTGGAGAACACCGTGCGCTGGCGCTGGTCCCCCGGCGACGTGGCCGTCTGGGACAACCGGGCCACCCAGCACCGGGTCGTGCACGACTTCGGCGACCAGCCGCGCCGCCTCCACCGGGTGACCATCGCCGGTGACGTTCCGGTCGGCGTGGACGGCCGGACGAGCACGGTCCTGTCCGGCGACGCCGGCTCCTACTCGCCGATCGCCGCCTGACGCCCCTCTCCCCCCCCCCCCCACCCACCCCCCCCCCCCCCCCCCCCCGGACCCACCGCCCCACCACACTTCTGACCACCAGACAAACCA
>NZ_JBFAIA010000099.1:0-28810 GCF_040654455.1 Nonomuraea sp. NPDC050691 | reverse complement strand
GGGCTTGTCGCCCGTGGCCACCTTGGTCTGCACGCCCTGCTCGTACGGGTCGGGGATGGTGACGATGCCCGCGCGGGAGAGCGCGGGCACGCGGTCCTCGCCGTGGCGTCAGACCTTGGTGATGCGCACCGCGTCGGCGATGACGTAGCCGGTCGTCGTGGTCCAGCGGCTGACCCCGACCACGTTGTACGTGCCCGCATTCAGCGTGTACGTGCCCAGCGTGCGCCACGCGCCGCCGCCCGTGCGCTGGTCCACGGAGACCGTCTGGCTGCCGGTGCTCGTCGCCACGAGGTACGGCGTCGCGCTGTTGTATCCCGCGTTTGCGGGGTACCAGACCTCCACCTTGTAGCTGCCCGCGCTCGGGATCGCGGCCTGGAACCACGCCGGGTCGCTGGCCGAGACCGGGTCGGCGAAGCGGTAGTCCGTGCCGTGGAGCTGCGAGGAGTACGTGGAGGTGCCCCACGACGTGCCGGCCGTGAAGCCGGCATCGGCGTTGTCCACCGTCACGCTGAACGACGTCCCGCTGCCCGCCACCGCCTTGCCGGCGCTGGGGGCGCTCTCCTGGTGGGTGCGGTTGAGCGCCGTCACGTAGTACGTGTAGGCGGCCGTGGCCGAGGCCGTCGCGTCGGTGAAGGTGGTCTTGCGGGTGGTGGTCAGCAGGTTGCGTGCGTCGGCGAAGGCGCACGGGTCGGCGGTCGTGGGCGAGCCGTCCACCCGGTGGACCGCGTACGCGGTGCCGGACCCCTGCCAGGTGAGGGCGACGCCGCCCGAGCCGCGCGTGGCCGCGCTGATCGTCGGCGCCGAGGGGGCGGCGGCCGTGCCTCGGGCGGGCAGCAGCGCCGGCTTGGTGTAGTGGGTGGAGACGACCTTGGTGAAGCTGCCGATCCGGTCGGCCTTGACGTCCTTGGCGGAGAAGTAGACGTCGCCGAGGACCTCGGGCCTGCTCCGGTTGTAGGTGAGGTGGTCGCTCAGCTCGGCGGCGTCCTGCCAGGCGGCGTCCTGGCCGGAGGCGCCGGCCCGGTAGGCGGCCTGCCCGATGACGAGATGGACTCCTGTCCCGCGCACCGCGTCGGACCACCAGGCGGTCAGCACCTTGTAGTCGGCGGCGCTGTTGCCGATGTGCCAGTAGATCTGCGGCGACACGTAGTCGACCCAGCCCTGCTTCACCCACTGCCGGCTGTCGGCGTAGATGGCGTCGTACGACTGGAGGCCGGAGGTGGCCGAGCCGAGCGGGTCGGTCGAGGAGTTGCGCCAGATGCCGAACGGGCTGATGCCGAACGTCACCCACGACTTGGCGGCGTGGATGCGCTGGTCCATCTCGCGGACGAGCTTGTTGACGTTGTCGCGCCGCCAGGCGGCGATGCTGGAGAAGCCGCCACCGTACTGGGAGTACGTGGCCGAGTCGGGGATCGTCTGGCCGCTGACCGGATACGGGTAGAAGTAGTCGTCCAGGTGGACGCCGTCGAGGTCGTAGCGGGTGACGGCGTCCATGATGGCGTCCTCGATGAAGGCGCGCACGGCGGGGATGCCGGGGTTGTAGTAGAGCTTGCCGCCGTAGGCGAAGCGCCAGCTCGGGTTCTTGCGGGCCGGGTGGGTGGAGACGAGCTTGGCGGGATCGTCGTGGTTGGCGACCCGGTACGGGTTGAACCAGGCGTGGAACTCGAGGTTGCGGGCGTGGGCCTCGCTGACCATGAACGCGAGCGGGTCGTAGCCGGGGTCCTTGCCCTGGGTGCCGGTCAGCCACTGCGACCACGGCTCGTACGTGGAGGGCCAGAACGCGTCGGCCGTGGGCCGTACCTGCACGATCACGGCGTTCATCCGCTTCTGCACGGCGAGGTCGAGCCAGGCGCGGAACTCGGACTGCTGGGCCGAGACGCTGAGGCCGGGGGCGCTGGGCCAGTCGATGTTGGCCACCGAGGAGATCCACATGGCCCGGAGCTGGCGCTTCGGCTTGGCCGGGTCGGTGGTGCAGGCGGCCGTGACGGTGGCGGAGCTCTGGAGCCCCGCCGCGGCGGCCGGCACGGCCGGTGCGAGCAGCGTGGCGGCGGCGGCGACGAGCGCGGCCACGGCGGCGCGTAAGGGGCGGGAGGCGGACGCGGCCCGTGAAGGGCGGGCGGCGAGCCGGCTTGACAGGCTCCCGTGGTGCGTGGTCACGAAGAGAAGTTTCAGCGACCGTTACTCGGAGCGCAATAGTCTTCACGGATCCGAGGGGGCCCAACTTCCCGGCCCACCTTACGCGGACAAGGCTCCCAAATGCCGATAAAAGCTGACAAGTCCATCGCGCGGGCGAAAAGTTTCTTCTAACAGACCAGTAATGTCAATTATCGACATCTGTCATGGAATGCGCCTACTGTGCGACCAACCCCCAATGAGGGAGCTCGCCATGACATTCGCCCGCACGCGATTAGTCGCTCTCGTCACCTCGGCCCTCCTCGCCTCCGTCGCCGTCGGCGCCGCCCCCGCCCAGGCCTCCCGCGAGACCCCGCTCCAGGCCGCCTTCGCCAAGGCCGCCGCCCAGAACGACGTCCCCCGCGACCTGCTCGTCGCCCTCGCCTACGCCGAGACCCACCTCGACGGACACCGGGGCGAGCCCAGCGCCAGCGGCGGCTACGGCGTCATGCACCTGGTCAGCAACCCCGCCACCCACACCCTGGAGAAGGCCGCCGAGCTGACGAGGCTGCCGGCCGAGAAGCTGCGCGCCGACGACGCGGCCAACATCCTGGGCGGCGCCGCCGTCCTGCGCTCCCTCGCCGACGAGCAGGGGCTCGACGAGGCCGCCCGCAAGGACGCCGGCCGCTGGTACCAGGCCGTCGCCAAGTACGGCAACGCCTCCTCCCCCGAGCTGGCCCGCCTGTACGCCGACTCCGTCTACGAGCTGCTCGGCCTCGGCCTGCAGGCCAAGGGCGTGGCGGTCAAGCCGCAGGAGGTCACCGCCGACCGCGGCGACCTGGCCAAGGCCCGCGACCTCAGCGCCAAGGCCGAGGGCACCCCGAGCCTCCAGGCCGAGGCCGCCGCCGACTACCCGAACGCGACCTGGGTCGCCGCCAACTCCGGCAACTACACGGCCTCCAGCCGCGAGTCGTCCTACGCCATCGACCGGGTGATCATCCACGTCACGCAGGGCTCGTACGCGGGCACCATCTCCTGGTTCCAGAACCCGAGCGCCAACGTCTCGGCCCACTACGTGGTCAAGTCGTCCAACGGCGCCATCACCCAGATGGTGCGCGACAAGGACATCGCCTGGCACGCGGGCAACTGGGACTACAACACCCGCTCCATCGGCATCGAGCACGAGGGCTACGTCAGCGAGGCCTCGTGGTTCACCGACGCCATGTACCGGTCCTCGGCCGCGCTCACCCGCTGGATCTGCGACAAGTACGGCATCCCGAAGGACCGCAGCCACATCATCGGCCACAACCAGGTGCCCGGCGCCACCCACACCGACCCGGGCCAATACTGGAACTGGACCACGTACATGAACTACGTGACCGGTGGCACCGGCACGCCGACCTGGACCACCACTGTGGACAACACCACATCGGGCCAGTTCACCGCCAGCGCCAACTGGGGCACCTCCACCTACTCCAGCCAGCGCTACGGCGCCGACTACCGCTTCGCCGGCCCGGTGTCCTCCAGCGACGTCGCCTGGTACCAGGCGACCATCCCGAGCGCGGGCACCTACAAGGTCGAGGTCTGGTATCCGGCCGACGCCGGTTACAACAGCTCGGCGCCGTACGTCGTGGCGACGTCCAGCGGCAACCAGACCGTGTACGTCGACCAGCGTTCAGGCGGAGGAGCGTGGCGCAGCCTCGGGACGTTCCCCCTCAACGCCGGCACGGCCAACGTGGTCGGCGTGAGCAGGTGGACGGGCGGTACCGGCTACGTCATCGCGGACGCCGTCCGCATCAGCAGGTGACGCGGACGCCGTCGGCATCGGCATCGGCATCGGCATCGGCAAGTGACCCCCAGCCCCCGTGCGGTCCGCGTCGCGGCGTCCGGCGCGGACCGCCCGGCGCGGATCGCACGGGCCACAAACGGCCTAGGCAGGCACAAGCGGCTCATGTTAGATGGAGGGACATTCACCCGACTCTCGCAGCAACCGATCTGGCTCCGGCAGAGAGGACCGGGCACATGGCGCTGACCCTCGACGGCGTCTGCGTACGGAGACGCGGAGAGGTCTGGCTCGACGGCATCGATCTCGAGTTACCGAGCGGGATGACGACGCTGCTCGGGCCGATGACGGCCGGCAAGACCACCCTGATGCGGGTGGCCGCCGGCCTCCTGCCGCCCGACTCGGGGCGGGTGGTCGTCAACGGCGAGGACGTGACGGGGGTGTCGGTCCGCAAACGCTCCGTCGCCTTCGTCTACCAGCAGTTCGTCAACTATCCCTCCCTCACCGTCCACGACAACATCGCCTCTCCCCTGCGTCTGGACCGCTCGTTCCCCAAGCAGCACATCGACCGGCGGGTGCGTGAGGTGGCCGAGCTGATGGGCATCGCCGAGCTGCTGGGGCGGCGCCCGGCCGAGCTGTCGGGCGGGCAGCAGCAGCGCACCGCGATCGCCCGCGCGCTGGCCCGGCCGGTCGACCTGCTGCTGCTCGACGAGCCGCTGGCCAACCTCGACTTCAAGCTGCGCGAGCAGCTCCGCTCCGACCTGAAGAGCATGTTCAGGGAGTCGCCCGGCCTGGTCCTGTACGCGACGTCCGACCCGGCCGAGGCGCTGGCGTTCGCGGCGCCGGCCGTGGTCCTCGGCGAGGGCCGGGTGCTGGACACCGGCGAGGTCGCCGCCCTGTACGCGCACCCTCCCACGCTGGCGGTGGCCGCCGCGCTCAGCGATCCGCCGCTCAACCTGCTGCCGGGCACCGTGCGCGAGGGGCGGGTGGAGGTGCTGGGCGCGTCGTTCCCGGCGCCGCGCGCGCACATCACCGGCCGGGACGTCGTGCTGGCCGTACGGCCCCACCACGTGTCCATCGACCCGGCCGGGGACGGCGCGCTGGAGTTCCCGGCCGAGGTCCGGCTGGCCGAGGTGACGGGCAGCGCCACGTTCGTCCACCTGCTGCTGCCGGGTGGCAGGCACCTGGTGGCCCAGCTCGACGGGCCGCGCGCCTTCACCCCGGGCGACCGGGCGACGGCGTACGTGGACCCGGCGCACGCCTTCCTGTTCGACGAGTCGGGCGGGCGGCTGCTCGCCGAGTCCGCCGCGGAGGTCGACCTGCATGGCTGACATCCGCCTGGAGAACGTGGGACACAGCTACGACGGCGGGCGGACGTGGGCCGTGCGGCCGATGACCTGGACCTGGCGCTCCGGCCGGGCGTACGCGCTGCTCGGCCCCAGCGGGTGCGGCAAGACGACGCTGCTCAACATCATGTCGGGCCTCATCACGCCGACGACCGGCCGCGTCTGGTTCGGCGAGCGCGAGGTGACCTCCGTGCCGACCGCGGGGCGCAACATCGCGCAGGTCTTCCAGTTCCCGGTGCTGTACGAGGAGATGTCGGTCTACGACAACCTCGCCTTCCCGCTGCGCAACCGGCGCTACCCGAAGGACGAGGTGGACCGGCGGGTGCGCGCGGTGTCGCGGATGCTCGGGCTGGACGCCCACCTGAGACGCCGGTCGCGGCGGCTGGACCCCGGCCGCCAGCAGATCGTCAGCCTCGGCCGCGGCCTGGTGCGGTCGGACGTGGCGGCCGTGCTGCTCGACGAGCCGCTGACCGTGGTGGACCCGGCCATCAGGTGGACGCTGCGCAGCACGCTGAAGGAGACCCACCGCGACACCGGCCACACGCTGGTGTACGTCACCCACGACCAGACCGAGGCGCTGACGTTCGCCGACGAGGTGGTCGTGCTCAAGGACGGGGCGATCGTGCAGGCCGGAGAGCCGGCGGAGCTGTTCCTGTCGCCCGCGCACGAGTTCGTCGGCCACTTCATCGGCTCGCCCGGCATGAACACGCTTCCGGGTGAGGTCACCGACGGGCTGGTCCGGGTGGGCGGGCAGGTGGTCGGGCGCGCAGACGAGCCGCTGCCGCCGGGCCCGGTGCGCGTCGGGGTACGGCCCGAGTTCGCGCGGCTCGGCGACGGCCCCGGCTCGCCGGGCCTGCCCGCCGAGGTGGCCGGCGTGGACCGGATGGGCGCCTACGACCTGGTACACGTGCGGGCCGCGGGGCATCCGCTGGTGGCCCGCGCCGAGGCGGGCTCGCCGTACGAGCCGGGCACGGCGGCGTTCGTGCGCTTCACCGCCGGCCGGGTCTTCCTGTTCCGCGACGCGGTCCGCTGCGGGCAGGTCGTCCCCCTGAACGGCGGAGCCGAACCGACGGGAGGGCCGGATGACGGGGAAGGCCGGATGAACGGGAGGGCCGAGTGACGCTCACGGAACCGGTCGAACAAGCCTCCGCCGCGGCGGCCGACGAACCCGACCGGCGGCCCGAGGCCAAACCGAAGGACAACCGGGCCTGGCTGCTGGTGCTGCCCGTGGTCGTCTCCGTGACGTTCACCGCGCTCATCCCGCTCATGACGGTCGTCAACTACTCCGTGCAGGACATCTTCAGCCCCAGCGACCGGATCTTCGTCGGGCTGGAGTGGTTCCGCTCGGTGACGCGCGACCCCGAGGTGCGCGCCGCGTTCCTGCGGACCCTGATGTTCTCGGCGCAGGTGCTGCTGATCGAGATCCCGCTCGGCGTGGCGATCGCCGTCGGGATGCCGCGCCGCGGCTGGACGGTGTCGATGGCGCTGGTCGTCGTCGCGCTGCCGCTGCTCATCCCGTGGAACGTGGTGGGCACGATCTGGCAGATCTTCGCCCGGGGCGACATCGGGCTCGGCGGCTGGGCGATCAACCAGGTGCCGGGCGTGGACTTCAACTACACCCTGGACTCGACGGACGCCTGGATCACGGTCCTCGTCATGGACGTGTGGCACTGGACGCCGCTGGTGGCGCTGCTCGCGTACGCGGCCCTGCGCTCGATCCCGGAGCCGTACTTCCAGGCGGCGCAGATCGACGGCGCGTCGGCGTGGGCGACGTTCCGCCGCATCCAGCTCCCCCGGCTGCGCGGGGTGTTGACGATCGCGATCCTGCTGCGGTTCATGGACAGCTTCATGATCTACACGGAGCCGTTCGTGGTGACCGGCGGCGGGCCGGGCAACGCCACGTCCTTCCTCAGCATCCTGCTGTCGAAGATCGCGGTCGGGCAGTTCGACCTCGGGCCGGCGGGCGCGTTCTCGCTCATCTACTTCCTCATCGTGCAGATCGTCTCGTACGTCTTCTTCACCGTGCTGACCCGGAGCGGGAGGTGAGCGGCATGACGGAAAGCCCGGCGGCGCCCGCCGTGGCGCGGCGGGCGGGGCGGCAGCTCCCCTGGGCCAGGACCGTGTTCTGGCTCTACGCCGCCACGCTCATGCTGCCGCTGCTGTGGATGTTCGGCATGTCGATCCGCCCGAACGAGGACATCCTCGGCGGCTTCTCGCTCATCCCGCAGCGGGCGACGCTGGACAACTACGTCACGTTCTTCAGCGACTCGTCGTGGTACTCCAGCTACCTGAACTCGATCGTGTACACGTCGCTCAACGCGGTCATGTCGCTCGTCGTGGCCATCCCGGCGGCCTACGCGTTCTCCCGGTTCAGGTTCGCCGGTGACCGGCACCTGTTCTTCTGGCTGCTCACCAACCGGATGGCCCCGCCGGCCGTGTTCCTGCTGCCGTTCTTCCAGATCTACCAGAGCGTCGGCCTGTTCGACACGCACCTCGGCGTGGCCATCGCGCACATGCTGTTCAACGTGCCGCTGGCCGTGTGGATCCTCGAAGGGTTCATGTCCGGGATCCCGCGTGAGATCGACGAGACGGCCGCCATCGACGGCTACTCGCTGCCGCGCTTCTTCGTCCGGATCTTCCTGCCGATGATCCGCTCCGCGATCGGCGTCACCGCGTTCTTCTGCTTCATGTTCAGCTGGGTCGAGCTGCTGATCGCCCGGACCATCACCTCCGTGAACGCCAAGCCGATCGCCGCCACCATGACCCGCACGGTCAGCGCCGCGGGCGTCGACTGGGGGCTCCTCGCGGCCGCCGGCGTGCTGACGATCATCCCGGGGGCCGTGGTCATCTGGTTCGTCCGCAACTACGTGGCCAAGGGTTTCGCGCTGGGGAGGGTCTGACCGTGCCGGGTGGCTTCGCGCTGGGGAGGGTCTGATGGGTCCGCGTCCCGCCGTGCTGGAGTGGATGGTCTGGACGGCGCCCACCGCGATGGTCTTCGCCGGCCTGGGCGCGCTGCTGTGCGTGATGGCGGTGTGGGCGAAGGTGTCGCCGCCGGTGGCGCGGCGGGGCTTCCTGCGGATCGAGACCGACCGCGGTGACCGGCTCTACATCGGGCTGATCAGCGCAGCCGTCGTGCTCGCGGGCTGGATCGCCGTCACGGACCTGTCGATGTGGCTCGCGCTCGGGTGCGCGCTGCTGGTGGCGGTGGTCATCGGGATATGGGGTTGAGAGAGAGGACGGACAATGCCGTTACCGCTCCACACCAGGGTCACCGGGGCGAGAGCAGCCGCCGCCGCGGCCGCGCTCGTCCTGTTCGCCGCGGCCTGCTCGCAGGGTGACGGCCCGCGCAAGAGCGACTGGACCGAGGCCGGCGGCAAGGCGGCGGCGCAGAAGTGGGTCACGCAGGAGTTCACGCCGAGCACCCTGTCCAAGGACCAGCAGCTCGCCGAGATGGACTGGTTCATGAAGGCCGCCGCGCCGTACCGCGGCATGGAGATCAACGTGGTGTCGGAGACGATCACCACGCACGAGTACGAGTCGCGGCAGCTCGCCAAGGCGTTCGCCGAGATCACCGGGATCAGGGTCAAGCACGACCTGATCCAGGAGGGCGACGTCATCGAGAAGCTGCAGACCCAGATCCAGGGCAACGAGAACATCTACGACGCCTACGTCAACGACTCCGACCTCATCGGCACCCACTCGCGCGGCACCTACGTCTTCCCGCTGTCCGACTACATGGCGGGCGAGGGCAAGGGTGTCACCTCGCCCACGCTCGACCTGGACGACTTCATCGGCATCAGCTTCACCACCGGCCCGGACAAGAAGATCTACCAGCTCCCGGACCAGCAGTTCGCGAACCTCTACTGGTTCCGCTACGACTGGTTCACCGACCCGAAGATCAAGAAGCAGTTCAAGGACGCCTACGGGTACGACCTGGGCGTCCCGGTCAACTGGGCGGCCTACGAGGACATCGCCGACTTCTTCACCAACAAGGTCAACGGCAATGGCACGGTCGACGGCAAGAAGGTCTACGGCCACATGGACTACGGCCGCAAGGACCCGTCGCTCGGCTGGCGGTTCACCGACGCGTGGCTGTCCATGGCCGGCAACGGCGACCCCGGCATCCCGAACGGCCTGCCCGTGGACGACTGGGGCATCCGGGTGGAGAACTGCCGGCCCGTCGGCTCGTCCGTGACGCGCGGCGGCGACACCAACGGCCCCGCCTCGGTCTACGCGCTCACCAAGTACGTGGAGTGGCTGAAGAAGTACGCGCCCAAGGAGGCGGCCGGCCGCAACTTCAGCGAGGCCGGGCCCGTGCCCGCGCAGGGGAACATCGCCCAGCAGATCTTCTGGTACACCACGTTCACCGCCGACATGACCAAGCCGGGCCTGCCCGTCGTGAACGCCGACGGCACGCCCAAGTGGCGCATCGCGCCGAGCCCGCACGGCGCGTACTGGAAGGAGGGCAACAAGCTGGGCTATCAGGACGCCGGCTCGTGGACCCTGCTCCGCAACACCCCGAAGGAGCGCCGCGCCGCCGCCTGGCTGTACGCGCAGTTCGTCACGGCCAAGTCGGTGTCGCTGAAGAAGTCCATCGCCGGCCTGACGTTCATCCGCGACAGCGACATCCGCAGCGACTACTTCAAGCAGAACGCCGCCAAGTACGGCGGGCTGATCGAGTTCTACCGCTCGCCCGCGCGCAAGCAGTGGACCCCGACCGGCACCAACGTGCCCGACTACCCCAAGCTCGCCCAGCTCTGGTGGCAGAACGTGGCCACCGCCGTCACCGGCGAGACCACACCCCAGCAGTCGATGGACAACCTGGCCAAGCAGCAGGACGACATCCTGTCCCGGCTGGAGCGCCGCGGCTACGGCGGGAACTGCGCGCCCAAGCTCAACCCCGAGCAGCCCGCCCAGTACTGGCTGGACCAGCCCGGCGCCCCGGTGCCGAAGCTGGCCGACGAGCGGGGCAAGCCGGAGACCGTCGACTACGACAAGCTCATCTCCCAGTGGAACTAGGTCCTCCCCGTTCTGTCGGCCCGCTCTTCTAAGCTGGCGAAGCCGTACAGGATGATTGGATCTTTGCCGTGGACGCCTCGGTCGGTGTGAACGCCTCGGTCGGTGTGGACGCCTCGGTCGCCGTGGACGCCTCGGTCGAGCAGCTCGTCCACGTCCGCGACGACGGCTACACCGTCGCCCGGATGAGCTCCGACAGCGGGCCCGGCCCGGTCGCGCCGAGTTTCGTCGCGACCGGCCGGGCGCTCGCCGGCGTCCAGCCGGGCGAGACGCTCCGGCTGGCCGGCCGGTGGGGCGAGCACGAGCGCCACGGCGGCCGGTTCCAGGTGACGGCGTGCGAGCGGATCGTCCCGTCGACGGTGAGGGCGATCCAGCTCTACCTCGGCTCGGGCCTGATCCGCGGCATCGGCCCGCGCCTGGCCCAGGCCATCGTCGGCCACTTCGGCGAGCGCACCCTGACCGTCATCGACACCGCGCCGGAGCGGCTGACCGAGGTGCTCAACATCGGCCCGGCCCGCCAGGGGCAGATCGTCGAGGCGTGGCGGGAGCAGAAGGCGATCGCCGGGCTGATGGTCGTGCTCCAGGGCTACGGCGTCAGCCCGCTGCTCGCCGCCAAGATCTACCAGGTGTACGGCACGGACTCCGCCGACGTCCTGGCCTCCGACCCGTACCAGCTCATCGGCCGGGTCCGGGGCGTGGCGTTCCACACGGCCGACCGCATCGCGCTCCAGTCGGGGGTGCCGCGCGAGAGCCCGCAGCGGATCAAGGCGGCGCTGCTCGACCGGCTGGACAACGCCGCCGCCGGGGGCGGCCACTGCTTCCTGTCCATGACCGCCCTGGTCACCCAGACCGCCGAGCTGGTCGAGCAGGACCCCGACCAGGTGCGCCCCATGGTCGACGCCCTGGCCGCCGAGCGGCGGGTGGTCGTCGAGGCCGGCCCCGACCAGGTCATCGTCTACGCCAAGGAGCTGCACGCCCGCGAGGTCAAGCTGGCCGGCGAGCTGGGCCGGCTCTGGCAGGCCCGCTCGACGCTGCCCATGCGGCCGTTCACCGAGGACCTGGGGCTCCACGACGACCAGCGGGCGGCCGTCACGATGGCGCTGACCAGCACCGTGTCCGTCCTGACCGGCGGGCCGGGCTGCGGCAAGAGCCACACGGTGCGGGTGATCGCCGCCACCGTGCGGGCGATGGGCGGCACGGTCACGCTGGCCGCGCCCACGGGCAAGGCCGCCAAGCGGCTGTCGGAGCTGACCGGCCTGCCCGCGATGACCGTCCACCGGATGCTGGCCCACCAGCCCGACCCCGACGCGCTGTTCGACCAGGCGCCGGCGCAGGCCGACCTCGTCGTGGTGGACGAGGCGTCCATGCTCGACCTGCACCTCGCGACCCGGCTGTGCTCGGCGATCCCCTCGGGCGGCCACCTGCTGCTCGTCGGCGACAGCGACCAGCTCCCCAGCATCGGGCCGGGCAGCGTGCTGGCCGACGTGCTGCGCGTGGAGGAGATCCCGCGCGTGCGGCTCACCCACGTCTTCCGACAGGCCGAGGGCAGCGGCATCATCCGCGGCGCCCACCTCATCCGCGCCGGCGAGCTGCCCCCGCTGCCCGGGGGCGGCGGGTTCTGGTTCGAGGAGCTCGACGACCCGGCCGCCGTGGCCGAGCGCGTCGTCCACCTCGCGACGGTCGCGATCCCGCGCAAGCAGGGGGTCGAGCCCGGCCAGGTGCAGGTGCTGTGCCCGATGCGCAAGGGCGCGGCCGGCACCGCCGAGCTGGGCCGCCTCATCCAGGACCGGCTCAACCCGGCCCGTGACGGCGCTCCCGAACACTGGTCGGGCTCGTCGGTCTACCGGGTCGGCGACCGCGTCATGCCGATCCGCAACAACTACGACAAGGGCGTCTTCAACGGCGAGACCGGCACGGTCACCCGCCTGGTGCCGGAGGAGCGCCTGCTGGAGATCCGCATCGACGACGGCGACACGGTCACGTACGGCTTCGACGAGCTCGACGACCTGACCCACGCCTACGCGATCAGCGTCCACCGGTCGCAGGGCAGCGAGTACCCGTTCGTGGTGGCGCCCATCGTGGTGGAGGCGGGCGGCGTCATGCTGCGGCGGCGGCTGCTCTACACGCTGGTGACGCGGGCCCGGGCGTGGGTGGTGCTGGTGGGCGAGCGCAAGGCGCTGGAGCTGGCCGTCCACCGCCTCGGCGGCCGCCGCAACACCGGCCTGCCGCGCCGCCTCTCCCTCGCCGTCGGGTGACCGCGGGGTTCGTGCCTGCTCCTCGCCCTCCGCCCAAGCCCTAGAAAAAGGTTCAACTTCGATCACTTTCGATCGCTACTATGGGGCCGGGCAAGGAGGACTATGACGAACACCGCGACCGGTCCGGAGCTCACGGAGCTGGCGGATCGCAAGGCCGGGCCGCTCCTGGCCGTCTGGGGCGCGGCCGCCACGGCCGGCGCGCTGGGGCGGGCGCTGCTGCCGCCCGACGCGGCGCTGCCCGTGCCGGGCTCCTGGGGCCGTCTCGGGCCGCATGCCGGGCGGGCGCTCCTGGGCGTGCGGGAGCGGGCGGAGGCCGAGGCGGGCACGCCGTGGCCGCAGCCGCTGGCCTCGCAGTACACCCGCTACTTCCGCGACGGCAACCGGACGGCGTACGAGGCGCAGGTGTTCGAACGCCAGGACCGGCTCACCCGCGCGGTCCTCATGGCACTCGCCACGACCGGCGACTCCGGGACGCCCGGTTCCGGCGACGCGACGCCGCGCACCGGCTCCTCCTCTTCCCCCGTCGCGCCGATGGGTGACGGGGGCGGGGCGGGTGAGCGGTGGGTGGACGAGGTGGCCGACGGCATGCTGCTGCTGTGCGAGCAGACCACGTGGTGCTGGCCCGCGCACGAGGACACCTGCCGGCCGGGCGGCCCCGTGCTGCCCGACACCACCGCCCCGTACCTCGACCTGGGCGCGGCCGACGTCGCCGCGCAGCTCGCCTGGGCCGACCACGTGCTCGGCGACCGGCTCGACGCCCGCTACCCCGGCCTGCGCGAGCGGGTCCGCCGTGAGGCGCGGGCGCGGGTGCTGCGGCCGTTCACCGAGCGGCGCGACTGGCACTGGCTCGGCCTCGACGGCGACGTCCACAACTGGTGCCCGTGGATCTGCGGCAACGTCCTCGTGGCCGCGCTCCGGCTCGGCGAGCCCGGCGAGGAGCGGGCGTCCCAGGTGGCGTGGGCGGTGGAGGGCCTCGACCGCTACCTCGCGGCCCTGCCGGAGGACGGCTCGATCGACGAGGGGTACGAATACTGGTGGAACGGGGCGTGCCGGGCCCTGGAGGCCCTGGACGTCCTGGAACACGCGACCTCCGGAGCCCTGGCCGTGGCCGACGTGCCCGTGGTGCGCGCGACGCTCCGCTTCCCGCACCTCATGCGGCTCGGCGGCCCCTGGTACCTGAACCTCGCCGACGCGCGGGCCCGGCCGGCCACCGACCAGCCGTGGCACGTGCCGTACCGGTGGGGGCGACGGCTCGGCGAGCCGGACGCGGTACGGCACGCCTGCTCGCGGCGCGCCGGCGGGATCGCGGTGACGGCGGAGCTGGGCAGGGCGTTACGGGAGCTGGCCGACCCGGAGTGGTGGGCGGCCGACCGGCCCGAGGAGGGGGAAGGCGTGGAGGCGGCGGCCGGGACCATGGACGCTCCGAACGCCGGGGCCGTATGGTTCCCCGGCACGCAGGTGGGGATCGCGCGCGAGGTCGCCGGCAGCGCGCGCGGGCTCACGCTCGCGGTCAAGGGCGGCCACAACGGCGAGCATCACAACCACAACGACGTCGGCTCCGTCGTCGTCGCCGTGGACGGCGTGCCGGCGCTGGTGGACGCCGGGCGACCCACGTACACCGCGCAGACCTTCGGCCCCGACCGGTACGCGATCTGGACGATGCAGAGCACCTGGCACAACGTCCCCGAGATCCGGGGCACGGCCCAGCGGCAGGGGCCGGCGTTCCGGGCCCGTGACGTCGAGGTCGCCGACGAGCCGGGACGCTTCGAGACCCGCATGGACCTGGCCGCCGCCTATCCGGTGTCCGGGCTGGAGCGCTGGTGGCGCACCGCCCGTCTCGACCGCCGCGCGTCGCTCGTGACCGTCGAGGACGCCTGGGCCTTCGCCGCCGACGGGCGGCCGAGCGTGCTGCACTACCTGCTGGCGGGAGAGATCGAACGGCACGATGACGGCCAGGTCGTCGTGCGGCCCCCGGACGGCGCGCGGGCCGCGTGCGTCACGTGGGACCCGGCGCGCGCCACGTCCGCCCTGACCGTCCGCACGCTGGAGGATCCGATGCTCTCGGCGGTGTGGGGCGAGCGCCTGACCCGGCTGGAGCTGCGGCTCCCCGGCACGGCGCGCGGCTCCTTCGAACTCCGGGTGGAGGTGCACCCATGACCGCCCACGACCACCCGTACCCCGGCCTCCCCGACCCCGGGGACCCGCTCACCGCTTCTTCCCGCGGACCGGACGCCCCTGACGAGCGGCGGTCGCAGGCGGTCGAGCTGCTGCCCGACGAGCGGCGCGCCCAGGTGGTGGAGCTGCTGCGGCGGCGCGGGGTCGTCCGCGTGAACGAGCTGGCGGCCGAGCTGGACGTCTCGGTCATCACGGTCCGCCGCGACATCGCGCTGCTGTCCTCCCAGGGCCTGGTGCGCCGGGTACGCGGCGGGGCCGTGCTGCACGGCGGCGCGGTGGCCGACACCCTGGCGGGCATCGCCCCCCAGAGCCCGTCGCCGGTCCCGGAGTCCGGCCCGGCCACGTCCCCCCCGGGGCCGGGGCCCGCCTCTCCGGCTCCCGCGGAAGCGGTGTCCACGGCCGGGACCGTACGCGCCCCCGGTGCCGCGCTCGCCCCCGGAACCGGGCACGCCCCCGGTGCCGGGTCCGCCGGGCAGAACGAGGTGGCCCAGGCCACGATCGGCATGGTGGTGCCGTCGCTCGACTACTACTGGCCCGACGTGATCCGCGGCGCCCGCGAGGCGGCCGCCGCGTCCGGGGCGCGGCTCGTCCTGCGCGGCGCCACCTACCAGGCGGCCGACGAGCGCCGGCAGCTCTCGCGGCTGGTCGGGACGGCAGGCGTGGACGGGCTGCTGGTCGCCCCGACCACGACCGGCGACGAGGGCGAGGAGCTGGTGCGCTGGCTCCAGGTCGCCGGCGTGCCGGTGGTGCTGGTCGAGCGCGCCGCCACCGTGGGTCCGCACCAGGAGGCGATGGAGTCGGTGGTGAGCGACCACGTGTTCGGCGCGGCGATGGCCGTGCGGCACCTGGCCACGCTCGGTCACCGGCGGGTGGGGCTGGTCACCACGACGCAGAGCCCGACGGCCCCGCACGTGCGGCGCGGCTGGCGGCAGGCGTGCGAGGAGCTGAGCCTGCCCCTCGGCGGCACTCCGGATCTGGCGACCGTCGACCAGCGCGATCCCGGCTGGCCGGAGACGCTGGACGCCGTCCTCGACGCGTGCGCCGCCTCGGGCACGACCGCGCTGCTCGTCCACTCCGACCCCGAGGCGATCAGCCTGGTCGAACGCTGCCAGGAGCGCGGGATCCGGGTGCCCGGGGATCTGTCGGTCGTGACGTACGACGACGAGGTGGCCGAGTTGTGCGACCCGCCGCTGACCGCGGTCCGGCCGCCCAAGGCGGCGATCGGGCAGGCCGCGTACCGGCTGCTGGCGGAGCGTCTTGCGGACGACGATCCGCAGCGGCCGACGCACCGCGTCGTGATCGAGCCCCGGCTGATCGTCCGCTCCTCCTCGGCGCCGCCGTCACCCGGCCAGGCATTGCCTAGCTGAAGCAGCCGTGCGCCTCATCCCGTACCGCACAGAAACGATCAATATCGTTCAGATAAACCTGATCGTTCTGATTAACAAGCTATTGACGTGATCGTAACGATCGGACAGGATCGGCGGCACTGGTAAGCGCTTGCCGCCGAAAGGACCCAAGTGAGACGGCCACAGGCCCTGCTGGTCATGGACCCCGCCACGTTCAGCACGCTGTTCGAGGAGCCACAGCTCCGCCGGTTGCGGGAGCTCGCCGACCTGGGCGACCCCGTCGTGACCGACGACCTCGACACCCCCGAGGTACGGCGGCGGCTGCGCGAGGTCGAGGTGCTGGTCACCTCCTGGGGCTGCCCGCGGCTGACCGAGGAGCGGCTGGCCGACGCACCGGCCCTGCGGGCGATCTTCCACTGCGCCGGCACCGTCCGCACGTTCGTCACCGACGAGGTGTGGCGGCGCGGGATCCTGGTGACCAACGCCGCGGACGAGAACGCGATCCCGGTCGCCGAGTTCACGCTGGCCGCGATCATCTTCGCCGGGAAGAAGGCCCCGTTCCTCGCCCAGGACGCCCGGCGCCACCGCGCCGACTGGTCGTTCGCGAACAGCCGGGGGGAGCTGAGCAACCGGGGCCGCACCATCGGCGTCGTCGGCTACTCCCGCGTGGGCCGCCGGGTCGTCGAACGGCTGCGCGACCTGGAGGTGGACGTCCTCGTCGCCGACCCGTACGCCGACGCCGGCGAGGTCGCGGCGGCGGGCGGCCGGCTGGTCGAACTGCCGGAGCTGCTGCGCCGCAGCGACGTGCTCACCCTGCACGTACCGGCCTTGCCGTCCACCCGGCACCTGATCGGCGCCGCGGAGCTGGCGATGCTGCGCGACGGCGCGACCGTCATCAACACCGCGCGCGGCGCCGTCCTCGACACGACGGCGCTGGAGCGCGAGTGCGTGAACGGACGGCTGGACGCGATGCTCGACGTCACCGACCCCGAGCCTCTGCCGGCCGGCTCACCCCTGTACGACCTGCCCAACGTCATGATCACCCCCCATATCGCCGGGTCGCTCGGATCGGAGACCCGGCGGATGAGTGAGAGCGCGCTCGACGAGCTCGAACGCTACCTGTACGGCCGGCCGCCCCGCGCGGCCGTCACAGCCGACGAGTTCAAGGTCAGCGCCTGAGTCCCGGCGACCGGCTCGACGGAAAGGAGACCGGATCACATGATCTCTTCTGACACCTCGGCGAGCGCCGCGGGGCGCCGCCCGTTCCTGAAGTCCCTGGCGGCCGTGGCCGCGCTCTCGCTGGCGGCGACGGCCTGCGGCGGCTCGGGCGACGACGCCAAGAAGGACGGCGGGAACGTCACCCTGTCGGTCACCGTCTGGAACATGGGCAAGACGCCCGAGTTCAAGGCCCTGTTCGACGCGTTCGAGGCGGCCAACCCCGGCATCAAGGTGCAGCCGGTGGACATCCTCGCCGACGACTACGCCGACAAGGTCACCACGATGCTGGCCGGCGGCGACGACACCGACGTCATCACCATGAAGAACGTCACCGACTACTCCCGCTACTCCAGCCGCGGCCAGCTCGCCGAGGTCACCGACCTGGCCAAGTCGGCCGAGGGGTCGCAGCTCTCGGGCCTGGACGCGTTCGACGTCAGCGGCAAGTACTACGCGCTGCCGTACCGGCAGGACTTCTGGCTGCTCTACTACAACAAGAAGCTGTTCGACCAGGCGGGCGTCAAGTACCCCGGCGCGATGACCTGGGACGAGTACGCCAAGCTGGCGCAGCAGCTCACCAAGGACGCGGGCGGCAAGAAGGTCTACGGCACCTACCAGCACACCTGGCGGTCGGTGGTGCAGGCGATCGCCGCGGCGCAGACGGGCGGCGACCAGCTCGGCGGCGACTACTCCTTCTTCGCCGACCAGTACGCCGTGGCGCTCGGCCTGCAGAAGTCAGGGGCGGCCCTCGACTTCGGCACGGCGATGGCGCAGAAGTCCGACTACAAGACGATGTTCGAGACCGGCGCGACCGCCATGCTGCCCATGGGCACCTGGTACATCGCCAACCTCCTGACCGGCAAGGCCGACGGCAAGATCGACGTCGACTGGGGCATCGCGCCGATGCCGCAGCGTCCCGGCGCGACCGGGGTGACGACGTTCGGCTCGCCGACCGCGTTCGCCGTCAACAAGAAGGCCGAGCACGCCGACGCGGCCAAGAAGTTCGTGCAGTTCGCGGCGGGCAAGGCCGGGGCCGAGGCGCTGGCCAAGATCGGCTCGGTGCCGGCGTACAAGAGTCCCGAGATCACCGAGGCGTACTTCAAGCTCAAGGGCATGCCCACGGACGAGACGTCGAAGAAGGCGTTCCAGCCTGACAAGGTCGTGCTGGAGATGCCCGTCAGCGACAAGACCTCCGACGTGGACACCATCCTCAGGGAGGAGCACGAGCTCATCATGGTCGGGGAGAAGTCGGCCGCCGACGGCATCCGCTCGATGAACGAGCGGGTCAAGAGCGAGGTCCTCAACTAGCGGCCCGCGTGCAGCCACCCGCCACCCGCCCCACGAAGGCTCGTAAAGGACGCCCATGGCTCAGGTGATCACACGACCGGCGCCGACCGCGCCGCGGGCTCGGCCCCGCGGGCGGCGGGCCTGGCGCGACATCCTCGTCGGCTGGAGCTTCATCCTCCCGAACTTCGCCGGCTTCCTGCTGTTCACGATCGTCCCGATGCTGACGGCGTTCGCCCTGGCGTTCCTGAAGTGGGACTCCTACAGCGACCCGGAATGGGTGGGGCTGAAGAACTTCACGCGCATGCTGGGCGACGAGAACTTCCACGTCGCCCTGCGCAACACCCTCTTCTACGCGGCCGGCCACATCCCGCTCACGCTGGCCGCCGCGCTCGGCCTGGCCATGGCGCTGAACCGGAAGCTGCGCGGGGTGCCGTTCTTCCGCACCGCGGCGTTCTTCCCGTACATCACGTCACTGGTCGCGGTGGCGGTCGTGTGGAACATGCTGTTCAACCCGACCGCCGGACCGATCAACCAGCTGCTGGAGGCGATCGGCGTGTCCGAGCCGCCGCGCTGGGTGGCCAGCAGGGACTGGGCGATGCCCGCCGTCATCATCACCAGCGTGTGGCGGGACATGGGGTACTACATGGTGCTCTACCTCGCCGGTCTGCAGACGATCCCGAAGGAGTACTACGAGGCGGCGCGCGTGGACGGCGCCAACGCCTGGCAGCGGTTCTGGGGCATCACGGTGCCGTCGCTGCGGCCCACGACGTTCTTCGTCGCGGTCATGCTGACGATCCAGAGTTTCAAGGTGCTCGACCTGATCGTCGTCATGACCGACGGCGGGCCCGGCCGCAGCACGCTCGTCCTGGCCCAGCTCATCTACCGCGAGGGCATCACCGAGGGCCAGTTCGGCTACTCGTCGGCGATCGCGCTCGTGCTCTTCCTGATCGTGCTGACCGTGACGGTCGTCCAGTTCCGCATCAACGAACGGAGGAGCGCCTCATGACCGCGCTCAGCGATGCTCCCCCGGCGGGCCGCGCCGCGCCACCGGGCGGGTCTCCGGGGGGCGCCGGCCGCGACCGCTCCGCCGCCGTGGCCGCCCGGCGGGTGCTGGCGTACGTGGCGCTGACCGTGATGGCGGCGCTGGTGCTGGTGCCGTTCGCGTGGATGCTGTCGTCGTCGCTCAAGCGCGACAACGAGGTCTTCACCGTGCCGATCCAGTGGATACCGGAGGAGCTGCGCTGGTCGAACTTCGTCGACATCTGGGAGCGCATCCCGCTGCTCACCTACCTGGGCAACTCGGCGTTCCTGTCGGTGACGATCACGGTGCTCCAGGTGCTCAGCGGCAGCTTCGCCGCCTACGGCTTCTCCAAGGTGCGCTTCCCGGGCCGCGACGCGCTCTTCCTGGCCTACATCGCCACCATCGCCGTGCCCTGGCAGGCGTACATGGTGCCGCAGTACATCATGATGCAGAAGGCCGACCTGACGAACACCCACCTGGCGATCATCCTGCTCCAGGCGTTCGGCGCGTTCGGCGTGTTCCTCATGCGGCAGTACTACCAGTCGATCCCGGACGAGCTGTGCGAGGCGGCGCGGATCGACGGGCTCAGCGAGTACGGCATCTACTGGCGGATCATGCTGCCGCTGTCCAAGCCGGCGCTGGCCAGCCTGGCGCTGCTCACGTTCGTCAACACGTGGAACGACTACATGGGGCCGTTCATCTACCTGACGGACAACGACCTGTGGACGGTCCAGCTCGGCCTGCGCTCGTTCATCGGCCAGTACGACGCCGAGTACGCGATGATGATGACCGGCGCGACGCTGTCGGTGCTGCCGATCCTCGCGGTGTTCCTGCTCGGACAGCGTTACTTCATCCAGGGCATCGCGACGAGCGGGCTCAAGGGATGAGCGGGCGGCCCTCGCCCCTGACCGGGCACACCTCTTCCCTGAGCGCGCGCAGCCTGCTGCGGCCGGCGCGGCAGGCCACGTACGAGAAGGTGTTCGCCGCCGCCTACACCTGCCTGGCGACGAACGCGCTGCTCACCGTCGCCTGCGCCCCGCTGCTCGCGGCCCTCGCGCTGGTGCGCGACCCGCTGGGGTCGTGGCCGTTCTTCGCCGTGCTGTCGCTGGTGTGCGCGCCGGCGCTGGCCGGGGCGTTCCGCTGCTTCGCCGCGCTCGGCTCGGGCTCCTCCTCCGTGGTGCGGACGTTCTGGGCCGGCTACCGGCGCGCGGCCGGCCCGGCTCTCGCCGTGTGGGCGGCGGGCGCGGCGGCCGTGAGCGTCCTGGTCGTGGACGCGACCGTGGTGGCGCGCACGGCCTGGGGCCCGGCGCTGGTGCCCTTCTTCGCCACGGCCGTGGTGCTCGTGGTCGCCACGGTGGTCGCCCTGATCGCACTGATCGCCGAGCCGGGCGCCCCCGCGCTGCGGGCGCTGGTGCGCCCGTGCGTGTACCTGGTGGTGCGGCGCTGGTACCTGGCCGCCGCGAACACCGTGGTGCTCGGCCTGGCCGTGGGGGTCGTGCTGGCCAGGCCGGTGCCGGGCCTGCTGCTGGCGTGCGCTCCGCTGCTGTACGCGGTGTGGGCCACCACCACATTCGTCCTCGCTCCGATGACGCCCGCGCGAGACGCCACCATCTGAAGCCGCCTGGTCAGGCGATCCCCGTTCGAGAGCCCCCGGAGGTCCGCCCTCCGGGGGCTCTCGTGTGCCCTGGACGTGCCGTACGGGGGTATGGTCTCCTATAACTCGTACATCAGTGTTCAAGTTAAGGAGATCTTGTGAGTCACGGACATGTCGCGCCCGCGCACCCGCACGGGACGCGGGCCGGCGGCGGATGGGCCGCGCTGGCCCTGCTCTGCCTGGCGCAGTTCATGCTCATCGTCGACATCACGGTCGTGCAGGTGGCCCTGCCGAGCATCGGGGCGGACCTGAGCCTCGGCCGCGAGGCGCTCACCTGGGTCGTCACGACGTACACGCTCTGCTTCGGCGGGCTCATGGTCCTCGGCGGAAGGCTCGCGGACGCGCTCGGCGCGCGGCGCACGCTGCTCGCCGGGCTCGCCGTGTTCACGCTCGCCTCGCTGGTCGCGGGGGTCGCGGCGAACGGCGCCACGCTCATCGCCGGCCGCGGGCTCCAGGGGGTGGGAGCGGCGCTGATGTCGCCGTCGGCGCTGGCCATCATCACGAGCGCCTTCCACGGCGAGCGGCGCGGGCGGGCACTGGGGGTGTGGGCGGCCATCGGCGGCTCCGGCGCCGCGGCGGGCGTCCTGCTCGGCGGGCTGCTGACGGCCGGGCCGGGCTGGACGTGGGTGTTCTACGTGAACGTGCCGATCGGCGTGCTCGTGATCGCCGCCCTGCCGGCCGTCGTGCCCGCCCCCGCGTGGGCCGCCCACGCCGGACGGGCCGGGATCGACCTGCCCGGCGCCGCGGCCGTGACGCTGGCCACCGGGCTGCTCATCTACGGCCTGGTCGGCGCGGGCGACGCGGGGTGGGCCTCCGTGCGCACCCTGCTCCCCCTCGCCGGCTCCGCCGTCCTCTACACGGTGTTCGTGCTGGTCGAGCGGAACGCGCAGGAACCGCTCATGCGGATCGCGACGCTGACCCGCCGCCCGGTGCTCTCCGGGGTGTTCGTCATGCTGATGGCCACCGGCCTCATGCTCGGCCTGTTCTTCCTCAGCTCCCTCTACCTCCAGCACGTGCTGCGCATGAGCGCGCTGGAGACGGGCCTGCTGTTCCTGCCGGTCGCGGTCGCCATCACAGCCGGCGCACAGCTCGGCGCGCACCTGATCGGCAGGATCGGCGGGCGGCCCGTGGCCGTGGCGGCGTTCGCGCTCACGGCGCTCGGGACATGGCTGATGACGCGGATCGACCCGGGCGCGAGCGCCTACACGACGCTGCTGCCCGGCTTCGTGGTGGCGGCGCTCGGCATCGGGCCCGCGTTCGTCACGGCCACGACGACGACCATGGCCAATGTCCCGCCCGGCGAGGCCGGTGTGGCGTCGGGCGTGGTCAACACCTTCCACGAGCTGGGCGGCTCGATCGGCGTCGCGGTGGTCTCGTCGGTCGCCGCGGCCGGCCTGGCTCCGGGCGCCACGGGCATCGGCGGTTTCACGGACGCGCTGACGATGTGCGCGGTCGCCGCGGTGGCCGCCGCCGTGGTCTCGCTCGGGCTGGTGCCGGGCGGGAGGCCGTCGGGGGCGTTCGTGGGACACGGGCACGGGCACGGTCACTGACGACCGGCCGGACCAGGGGTCGCCGCGTGACACATATACCCCCTATCCCCCACGCCCCGCATGCCGACGACCACGCCGGACACCCTGCCGATCACCATTCCGACCAGCCCGCCGATCACCACCACGGGCACCACCACGGGCACCACCACGGGCACCACCACGGGCACCACGACGCGCACCCGGCGGCCGCGCGCGCGGCGACGTGGCAGGCCGCCGCGCAGGCGACCCTGCACTGCCTGACCGGCTGCGCCATCGGCGAGGTGCTCGGCATGGTCATCGGCACCGCGGCCGGCCTGCACAACGCCGGCACCGTGGTGCTGTCCGTGGCGCTGGCGTTCGTCTTCGGGTACGCGCTGACCATGCGGGGCGTGATGCGGGCCGGCGTCGGTTTCCGCCCGGCGCTCAAGGTGGCGCTGGCGGCCGACACGGTGTCCATCATGGTCATGGAGCTGCTCGACAACGCGGTGATGGTGCTGGTGCCCGGCGGATGGACGCGGGCCTGACGAGCCGGCTGTTCTGGGCCTCGCTGGCCGGGTCGCTGGTGGTGGCGTTCCTGCTGACCACGCCGGTCAACCGGTGGCTCATCGGCCGGGGCAAGGGGCACGCCGTGGTCCACCAGTACCACCACTCCGGCCACTGACGACATCACCGGCCGGGACCTCGTCGCTCCGGCCGGTCCCAGCGGCCGGCCGGGGCCGAGGGACCTCTCCGCGCTCGACGCCTGGCATCCGCCCAGCTAGGGTCGTCATATGAACAGTTCTTCACAGGATCAGGTGACCGCCCTGGAGGGCTGCGCCACCCGGGTGGTCGACGCCGACCGGGTGGCCAGTGTCAGCTCCCGCATGCCCGCCGAGACCGACCTCGTCGACACGGCCGACATCTTCGGCCTGCTCTCCGACCCCGGGCGGCTGCGGCTCCTGCTGGCACTCCTCGACGGAGAGCTGTGCGTGTGCGATCTTTCGGTGGTGACCGGTCTGAGCGAGTCGGCCACCTCCCACGCGCTGCGCCTACTGCGCGCGCACCGCGTCGTCGCCGTACGACGGGCGGGCCGCATGGCCTACTACCGGCTGGACGACGCCCACGTCCGCATGCTGCTCGACCTCGCCGTGGCGCACACCGAGCACACCCAGGCCATCCACCCCGAACGCAAGGAGTCCTGAACCCGTATTGACAGGCGAGCCACGCCCGCCCATAAACTCAACATATGAACAGCCGTTCAGACGTCCTGAGTGTCGAGGAGGAGGCGAACCCATGACCGACCGCGAGCGGGGGCACGGCCACGGGCAGGGACAGGGGCACGGGCACGGCCACGGGCATGCCGTCAGCGTGGCGGGTGACCGCCGCTACCTGACCGCCGCCCTGGCGCTGATCGTCGGGTTCATGGCGGTCGAGGTGGTCATCGGGTTCGTCGCCGGGTCGCTGGCGCTGATCTCCGACGCCGGGCACATGCTCACCGACGCCATCGCCATCGTCTTCGCCCTGGTCGCGATGCGGATCGCGGCCCGGCCGCCGCAGGGCGGGTTCACGTACGGGCTGAAGCGGGCCGAGATCGTCTCGGCGCAGATCAACGGTGTGACGCTGCTGCTGCTGAGCGCGTACTTCATCGTCGAGAGCGTGCGCCGCTTCGCGAACCCGCCCGAGGTCGAGGGCCTGTACGTGGTGCTGACCGGCCTGGCCGGCATCGCGGTCAACCTGGCGGCCACCTGGCTGCTGGCCCGGGCCAACCGCAGCAGCCTCAACGTCGAGGGCGCCTACCAGCACATCCTGAACGACCTGTTCGCGTTCGTCGCCACGACCGTCGCCGGCGCCGTGGTGCTGTTCACCGGCTGGACCAGGGCCGACGCGGTGGCCGCCCTGGTCGTGGCCGCGCTCATGCTCAAGGCCGGATGGGGGCTGGTGCGCGACTCGGCGCGGGTGTTCATGGAGGCGGCGCCCGTCGGCATGAACCCCGCCGAGATCGGCCGCGAGCTGGCCTCCCTGGACAACGTCGTCGAGGTGCACGACCTGCACATCTGGGAGGTGACCTCCAACTACCCGGCGATGTCGGCGCACGTGCTGGTCACGCCGGGCGACGACTGCCATTCCGTACGGCTGGCGGCGGAGCGGCTGGTCCACGACCGGTACGGGATCGAGCACACGACGCTGCAGGTGGATCACGCCCCGGCCGACGTGCTGACCATCGGCGAGCCCGACCGCCACTGCGCCGACTCCCACGGCCCGGCCCACCGCCGCCCCGCCCCGCGCGCCGGCGGCACCCAGCGCTGACGGGGGCCGGCGGGGGTCAGCGGTAGGCGGTGGCGTCGGCGGGGAGCCCTGCGTCCATCACCTCCACCAGGTACCGCCAGCAGTCGGGCCGCGACCCGTCCACGTCGGTGAACCCGTACTCCTGGGCCAGCTCCCCGCTCGACACCGACCGCCCGCTCCACCGGGCGACCTCCGGGTCGGCGGCCAGCGCCGCCACCGCCCGCCCGGTGAAGCGCGGCGACTCGGAGATGACGAAGTGCGGCTGCGCGGCGGCCGCGTCCCGCCAGTTCTCCTCGGTGACGCCGAAGGCGTCCAGCATCATCTCCGAGCGCAGCCATCCCGGCGTCACCGCCACGGCCGTGCAGCCGTGCGGCTTGAGCTCGTGCGCCTGGGAGTAGGCGAGCCGGATGACGGCGGTCTTGGCGAGGTCGTAGAAGAACGAGACCCGGTAGTTGCGGTCGTTGTAGTCCTTGGTGCCGTCGGTCATCTCCACGACCAGCCCGCCCGGGCTCCTGGTGAGCAGCGGCAGCGCGTAGTGGCTGGTGACGATGTGCGTGTCGACGGCCAGGCGCAGCAGCCGCAGCCCGCCGTCGAGGTCGTGCTCCCAGAGCGGCGTCTCCCACTGGGCCAGCTTCTCGCCGCCCCACACGTCGTTCACCAGCACGTCGAGCCGGCCCTGCTCGCGGTCGATCCGCTCGACGAGCGCGCGGACCGCGTCATGGTCGAGGTGGTCCACCTGGACGGCGATGCCCTGGCCGCCGGCCGCGTCCACCAGCTCGGCGGTCTCCTCGATGGTCTCCGGCCGGTCGTACTCGGAGCGCGCGTCCCGCGTCGTGCGGCCCGTCACGTACACGGTCGCCCCGGCGGCCCCGAGCTCCACCGCGATACCCCGGCCGGCGCCCCTCGTCCCCCCGGCGACCAGCGCGACCTTGCCCTTCAGCGTGTGTGTCATGGCTCCAGGCTGACAGCGAAAGGCGACAAGGCGTGTCATGTTTTCCCGCGGGTCCCGCCGGCGAGTCGTCCGATTCCGACAAGACCCGGGCCCGCCCCGCTGGGCAGGCTGAAGGCATGAGCATCGACCTCTCCACGGCCGCGGCCTTCATGGCGACGCACGCGCGTGTCCTCGACCGCCGCCGCTTCACCTTGCTGACCGGCCTCCTGGACGGGATCCCCGGTGACACGGCGCCCGTACTGTCGGCCCTCGACGCGTACCGCAACGAGGACGGCGGTTACGGCTGGGGCCTCGAACCCGACCTGCGCTCCCCCGAGAGCCAGCCGGGCACCGCGCTGCACGCATTGACGGTGTTCGAGGACGTCGCGCCCGTCACCGATCGCCGGGCGGCCGGGCTGTGCGACTGGCTCCTGTCGGTCTCTCTGCCGGACGGCGGCCTGCCCATGGCCCTGCCCACGACGATCACGGCCGGCACCGCCCCCTGGTGGGCCGGAGCCGACCCGGCGGTCTCGTCGCTGCAGATCACCGCGGTCACGGCCGCCGCGGCGCACCGCGTCGCCGCGCACGACCCGGCCGTCGCCGCCCACCCGTGGCTGGAGCGGGCCACCGCGTACTGCCTGGCCGCGATCGGGGCGATCGAGCGGGCGCCGCACGCGTACGAGCTGGCCTTCGCGGTGCGCTTCCTCGACGCGGCCCACGCCGCCTACCCCGCGCGCGTCGGGGAACTCCTCGACCACCTGCGCCCGTACATCCCGGCGGACGGCGTCATGCGCGTCGAGGGCGGCAAGGAGGACGAGCGGCTGCGCCCGCTGGACTTCTCGCCGTTCCCGGACGGCCCGTCGCGGTCGCTGTTCGCCAAGGAGGTGACGGACGCGGACCTGGACCGGCTGGCCGCGGGGCAGGAGGAGGACGGCGGCTGGACCGTCGACTACGCCCACTTCTCGGCGGCGAGCCCGCTGGAGTGGCGCGGCCACGTCACCGTCCACGCCCTCACCGTCCTCCACCGCAACGGCCGCCTCTGATCCCGGGGCGCTCCTCACCCTTCGGCGCGCTCGTAGCGGGCGCGCCGGGCGACGGGGGTGAAGCCGAGCCCCCGGAAGAGGGCGGCGGAGGCGGGGTTGTCGACGTTGACGTCGAGGAACGCCTCGGTGTCGCCGCGCTCGCGCATCCGCCCGAGCGCCAGGGTCGCGAGCGCCGCCCCGAGCCCGCGCCGCCGCCATTCCGGTACGGAGCCGACCTGGATCAGGAATCCCTCCGCGCAGGCCACGAACCCCACGGGCGTCCCGTCGCCGGCCCGCGCCACCAGGGAGCAGCCGGGAAGGAACGTGTCGTCGACCAGCCAGGCGATCCACTCGTCCCGCGACCAGCCCGGGAAGCCGGGACGGTCGGCGAAGGAGCCCTGGTAGGCGGCATGGAAGGCGTCCAGGGTGCCCGCCGTCCACTCCTCGGTCCGCACGCCCGCCGGCAGCGGGGCCGGAGGAAGGGGGCGCGTCAGGTCGCGGCGGTGGACGTCCTCGGCGAACGTCCGCTCGAAGCCCCGCGACAGGAAGAGCTCATGGGCCTCGCGCGTCAGCGACTCGGTCTCCACCCGGAGCCGCCGCGACCGGCCCGCCGCCATGCCGAGGAGCCGGTCGAGGAGCCCGGCCCCCAGGGCGAGCCCGCGGTACGCCGGATCGACGAGGCCGGTCATGACCGATGTCTCCACCCCGGGACGCACCGCCCCGCAGGCGAGCAGCCGGCCGTCGCCGAAGGCCCCCACGGCGCTCACCCCGTCACCGGTGTACCGGCGCTCCACGTAGGCCGGTGACGCGGTCTCCGGCAGCCCGCCGTCGTGCTCCAGGCACCTCCCGGCGAGCACGGCGATCAGTCCGGCGTCCCCGGCCGGCAGCGGGGCCCACTCGACGTCCATGCTCGGTCCCTTCTTCGAAAGCGCTGCGGACGCGCTGCGGCGGCGCTGTGGCGGCGCTTCGGCGGCGCTTCGGCGGCGCTTCGGACGCGAGGATGCCGCGCCGGACGCCGGTACGGCAATCGCATTTCGCCCCGGGTGGCCGTCACCCGGGGCGATGCCGTCAGCAGCGCGGGACGGACCGGCGACCGGGCGAGCTAGTCAGCAGCCGCCGTTTCACGCTATGACGGGGTATGGCGGTCGTCGCGGCGGGACTCCCCTGCACTCTCCGTGATCAGCTCACCGCGCTGCTGGAGCGTGGCCGGTACCGGGAGGCGGAGCGGGCGGGCGATGCCCATCTGGACCAGGTCCGCGACCCGGCGGCGCTGGCCACGCGGTGCCTCGACGTGGCCGCGCTCTGGCGGGACAAGGGGGCGCCGCACCGCGGACTGAGGTACGCCGAGACGGCGCTCGCGACGGCGCCGGGTGACGCCCGGGCCCACGCCGTACGGCTGAGCTGCCTGCCCCCGGAGCACCGCCTGTACGAGGCGATCGAGGCGGCCCGCGAGGCCGTGACGCGCTGTCCTGACGAGCCGGGGTTGTGGCTGACCCTGGCCGAGTTGCTGACCGGTGCGGGCCTCCGGCTGGAGGCGCTGGACGCCGCGACCCGCGGCCTCGGCCGCGAGCCGGATCACGAGGGCCTCCGCCTCCACCGGGGCGCCGCCCTCCTCGCCCTGGGACGCGACGAGGAGGCGGGAGCGGCGTTCGCGGGACTCCCGGCGCCGGAGGTCACCGCCGCGTACCTGCGTCTGAACATGGCCGAGGAGGCCGTGGCCGTGCTCGACCCCGGCGACCCCGAGCACGTGCCGAGCCTGCTGGAGTGCCTGGTGGGCGCGGGACGGCGCCCCGAGGCGTGCGCCGCCGCCCGCGCCGCCGATCGCGGGCACGCCGGGGCGCAGACGGCCGTCGCCG
>NZ_JBFAIA010000098.1:0-29113 GCF_040654455.1 Nonomuraea sp. NPDC050691 | reverse complement strand
CGCCCGCCGCGCCGCGCTCCGGCCGCACGATCGTCGCGGTGCCGCGGGCGTGGCTGCTGTACGGCCCGCTGTCCGGCGCGTACCTGCTGACCCCGTTCGCGCTGGCCGGCGGCGCCGTCGGGCTGGTGTTCCAGTGGGGGAACGACCTGGGCTTCGGCCGCGACGCCGCCTGGACCGCCGGCGAGTGGCTCTGGCACCACCCGTACCTGCTGCTCGGGGTCGCCGTGCTGCTCGTGCTGGCGATGCCGTTCGCGGGCGGCGTCATGTACGCGGTGTTCAACTGGGACTTCCGGCTCATGGAGCGTGACGGCTACCTCGTGGCCGAGCGGGGCCTGGTCAACCGGCGCAGCGTGTCGCTGGAGTCCCGGCGGGTGCGCGGGTACGAGATCGTCGAGGGCTTCGCGGAGCGCTGGGCCGGAGTCGTACGCGTCTGGGCGATCGTGACCGGGCTCGGCGACTCGTCCACCCGCGGCCAGCTCCTGCCGGACGTTCCGCGGCCGGTGGCCGTCCAGGTCACGGCCGACGCCGTCGGACCCTACCGGGCCGGGCTGCGCCCCCACCCGCCCATCGCCCGCAACCGGCGCCTGTTCCGCGCCGTCTTCCCGTGGGCGGCGCTCACGGTCCTGGCGGTGCTGGCGGAGGCGGCGACGGGATCGCCGCTGTGGTGGTTCCTCGCCGTGCCCGCGCTGCTGCTGGCGCTCCTGGGGGTGCCGCTGGGGATCGACCGCTACCACTCGCTGGGCCACGGTTACGACGGGGTACGGCTGGCGGTCCGCTCGGGCTCGCTCCGGCGGGCGCAGGCGGTGGTGGAACGGCGCGCGGTGGTGGGCTGGCGCATCAGGCAGACGTGGTTCCAGCGGCGGGCCGGGGTGTTCACACTGATCGCCGGGGTCGGGGCGGGGAAGGGCGGCTACGCGGCCGTGGACGTGTCCCGGGCCCAGGTGGTCGGGCTGCCGGCCGAGGTGACACCGGACTGGCTGACGCCGTTCCTGGCGGGTGCACCTCTTGAGGAGGGGCCGGCTGTGGGGGCGCGCTCTGAAGAGGGGCCGCTTGTGGGGACGCGCTCTGAGGAGGGGCCGCCCGCTGGGGCGCGTTCCGAGGAGCGGCCGGGCGCCGGGGCGGGTGAGGCGTCGCGAGGCGCGGCCGGTGGTGACAGCGAGAACCGGCCTCGGACGTCCGATGACCAGAGGGCGGGCGAGGGCGAGACTCCGGCTTCCTGACGCGTGGGCGTAGGCGGCGGTCCTGGGGACGCCGTGTCGTAGGCGTCGCCCAGGATGCCGCCCGCCCCGTCAGGGCCGGGGATGCCGCCTGCCGCGTCAGTCCTGGCGGCGGGCGCCGAACATGATCTCGTCCCAGGTGGGCACCGAGGCGCGGCGCCCCCTCGAACCCTTGCGCGCCTGCCGGGCCGCCGGCGCGGGCGGCGGCGAGGGCACCGGCACGGGAGAGCCGTCCTTCGACGGCCCACGCTTGCCGCGTTCGTTTCGGGTGTCGGGCTTGGGCTCGTCCTTCGGCCCGGCCTTGGGCTCGTCGTCCTTGGCGGCCACGTCCTTGTCCGTCTCCCCCGTGGACGCGTCGCTCGTGGACGCGTCGTCCTTGGCCGCGTCGTCTGTGGCCGTGTCCTCGCGGACGGTGTCCGCCTGAGCCGTCTCCTCCTTCTGGGGGGCGGCCTGCCGGGTGGGCGCCGGCTTCGGCTTGGGTACGGGCGGCTTCGCCTCCTCGGAGGCCGCAGGCGCCGTCTCGCCGGTCGTGGCGGCAGGCGTGTCACCGGTCGTGGCGGCGGACGCGTCACCAGTCGGGGTGGCAGGCGTGTCACCGGTCGCGGTGGTGGATGCGTCACCGGTCGGGGTGGCGGGCGTGCCGGTCACGGCCGTGTCGTCAGTGGTCGTGGCGGCGGCCTGCGGCTCCTCGGCGGTCGTGGTGGCGGGCGCGCTGGACTCCGCGGTGTCGGCGGCCGGCGTCTCGGTGGCCGGCGTCGTGTCGGCGGGCGTCGTGGTGGCAGGCTCGGCGACCGCGGCGGGCTCGGCGACAGGTGCGTCGGCCGACTCCGCGGCGGATGCGCTGCCGGGCTCGGCGGCCGGAGCCGTCGGAGGCGCGTCAGCGGTAGGAGCGGCGGGAGGCGCGTCAGTGGCCGGAGCCACGTCAGCGGTCGGGGCCGTCGGAGGAGTGCCAGACACGGCCGTGTCGTCGGTGGTCGTGGCGGTGGCCTGCGGCTCCTCGGCGGTCGTGGTGGCGGGTGCGCTGGACTCCGCGGTGTCGGCGGCCGGAGACTCGTCGACCGGCGTCGTGGTGGCGGGCGTCGCGGCGGCGGGCTCGGCGGCAGGTGCGTCGGCCGACTCCGCGACAGACTCCGCGACAGGGGCCGTGGCAGGCATGGTCGCGGGCTCCGGGACGGGCTCCGTGGCCGGTGCGCCGATGGGCTCCGTGATGGGCTCCGCGATGGGCTCCGTGGTGGGCCTGGTCGCGGGCGCCACGGCCGGGCTGCCGGGGTCGCCGGTCGCAGGTGCGCCGGTGGGCTGCGCGGCAGAGGTGCTGGAGTTCTCGGCCGCGGGTGCCTGCGTGGGCTCGGCCGCGGTGGACGCGCTGACGGCTTCCGGGGCGGGCTGGGTCGCGGACGCGGCGGCCTCACCGGTGGGCTCGGCCGCGCCTGCCTCGACGGGCCGGGGCGCGGCACTGGCGGCGGCGTCGCCTGACGGCTCGGTCGCGGGCTCCTGCCCGGCGCTCGGGGCGGCCTCGGACTGCGGGGCCCCGGGCTGGGGGGCCTCGGACGGTGCGACCGCGGACGGTACGGGTGTGGGCGGCTCCGGCTGGGCCGGAGGCTGCGGGGGCGCGGCCGGAACGTCGGCCCCCGAGGGAGCCTGTTCCGTGACAGCCTCAGTCGAGGTCTGTCCCGGAACGGCCTGCGACGGGGCGTCGGGCGTCCGGCCCGTGTCGGGCAGCTGCGGCGAGGCCGGCAGGAACGCCGGGGTCGGCTGGCTGGACGGCGTGCCGGGGAACGTGTCCGCGGGACGCTGCTGGGACGGGTGCGTGGCGGGCGCGTAGTACGCCTCGGCCTCGTGCCCGGTGCCGCGGTCGCTCGTACGACCGGCCCCGAAGTCGGGCAGCCACGCCGGGGCACCGCCACGGCGTGAGGCGTCACCCGGACGGGACTGCGCGGCGCCGCGGTCGGCCGCCGCGCCGGTGCCCGGGACACCCGTGGGCCCGTGGTCCCCGGAGTCGGCGGCGCCCGGGGAGGACGCGCCGGGGGACGGGGCCGGGGGACGGTCGAAGCCGAACTCCGCCGGCGGGCGGGAGTAGATGCCCTCAGAGCCGCGCCCAGGAGAGGGGAAGCCCACGGCGGGCTCCTCGGGCTCCTGGTCGCGCCGCCCCACCGAGGGGAACGGCACCGGGTCGGCGGAGGCCAGCGGCGGCACCGGCTGGAGCTTGGCCACCCGCGGCGTGAACGGCGTGACCGTCGTGTCCTCCACCGGAGGGCTCGGGTCGAAGTCGGCCGACGACAGCCGCAGCGCCTCGTCGCCGTGGGGGGTCACGTGACGGCGGCGCGGGTCGAAGAGCCATTCGGCGTGACGCGTGTGACCGTTCCAGACGTAGCCGAGCTTGACGCGCCAGAGGCCGTCGTCGCGCTTGGCGGAGTCCCAGTCGATCTCGTCGGTGGGCACGCCCCGGCGGGTGAGTCGCTCCGCGACCAGCTCGCCGAGCGTGGGACCGGACGAGGACTCGCCGGGCATGCGGACGGCGACGCGCTGCGCCTGCTGGGCGACGTACTCGCGCTCCTGGAGCACCGGTCCTTCGAACCAGCGGACGCGTTCGACCGGGATGCCGGCGGTCGCGGCGATCTCCTCCGCGGTCTCTCCCGCGCGGATGCGCGCCTGGATCTCCTTGGGGCGCAACGGACTCTCCACTTCGATCTCGTACTGGCCGAGACGGGAGAAGTTGCCGCGGACGGCAGCACGGAGCCGGTCGTCCACGGGAAGTGTGAAGCGGGTGCCTCGCCCGGCAGTCGCCAGCACGAGATAGGTGCCGTCCTCACTTACCGCGACGAGTCGGAGCTCCTGCATGCGAGTCCCTTCGTCAGCGTGCTCATTCTTCCCCCGGACCCTTGAGTCTCTCGCGTGTGCCGGTTGCCTGCCAGCACCGTACCCGGCATGTCCGAACATCGCCTTCCTGGGATAGCCCCGGGGCGATGTGACGCCGGTCACATTTGTCGTTTCCATCCTTTTCAGAGCCCGCCGGTCCGGAGAGTCCTCGACGGATTCTGGCGAATGGAGGCCGTTCCCGCTGTCCACTTCGGCCAAGAGGCAGGAGTGAACGGCCGGGTGGAGAGATGGAGCCCCGGATCTGGGAGGTTCCGGGAGCGGGTGGTCCGGTCGTGGGGGCGCAGGGTCCGGATGGCGGCGGCGGTCTCCTTGGGGCTCGTCGTGACGGGGACGCCGGAGCGGGCGAGCCGCCGCACGGCCGTGTCGAGCGCCGCCGCTCCCGTGGCGCGCGTCGTCGATCCCGTGGTACGCGTCCCCGAGTCCGTGGTACGCGCCCTCCATCCAGGGACACGCGTCCCCGAGTCCGTGGTACGCGTCCCCGAGCCGGGGCGCGGGTGGGCGGCGGTGACGCCGAGGACGGCCACGGCGGGCCGGCGCGCGTGCCTGCGCACCCAGTCGAGCCCGGCGATCGTGTCCGAGAGGCTGCCGGTCGCGCCGCAGCCCAGCACCCGCACCGAGGCGATCCCGGCCCGCGGCGCCACCCCGTGCTCCCGCCCCGCGACCAGGCGCGCCGCGCGCGTGCCGTGGCCGGTGCAGTCGTCCCCGGTGCCGCCCGTGGCGTCGAACGCGTGCCAGGCCCGGTCCCCGAACTCCGCCCGGCCGACGTCGAGACCGCTGTCCACCATGTACACCGTCACCCCGGCACCGCCCACGGCGACGTCCCGCGCCGCGTCCTCCGGCGTGGCGCCCGGGCCCGGGACCGGCCGGGTCGGCAGGTCCGGCTCGACGGCCCGTACCCGCGGGTCGGCACGCAGTTCGACGATCTCGGCGGCGCTCAGCCACGTGGCGAACCCCGGCAGGGCCGCCGTGTAGTACCGCCGCACCCGCCAGCGCACCTCGCCGACGAGATCTCGCGCGGCGGCCCGGTTCCGCGCGGTCACGAGGTACGGCCGGGCGTCCTCGGCCACGACGGGGCGGGCGGCCACCCCCGAGGCGGGCGTCATCGCGGGGGACGCCACCGTGGCCGCGGCCGTCGCCACGGCGGCGGCGACGTACACGGACCGGACACGGAAGAGGGAGCCACGCGTGGACGTCAGGGGGACACGCGTGTGGACGCGCTCGAAGCGCGGGCCGGATCGTCGGGGCACGAGCCCTGAGGGTGCCTGTCACCCACGTCACAGGAACAACAGGACACGCGCTCGCGTCTATTCACGAGAAAGCTCTTTACCTAACGCATGACGAGAGAGAGGACTGATCCACGGGATGGGCGGCGAGCAGCGGAGGTTCGAGCTGAGCGTGCCGCAGATCGGGGGAAGCGCCCTGGCGGCGGTGACGGCCGCGGTGGCGGCGTCCTACCTGGGGGTCGCGGGAACGGTGATAGGCGCCGCGGTGGTCAGCGTGGCCAGCACGGTCGGCACCGCCGTCTACACGCACTACCTCAAGCAGACGGGCGACAAGGTCATCGAGCGTACGGCGATCGTCCGGCGCCGTCAGGAGCAGGAGGACGAGGGGCAGGGGGCGCTCGCCATGGCCGTTCACGCCACCACTCCGGGTCACGGGCGGGGCGCCGGGGCGGAGGACGAGACCGTGGTGATGCCACCCCTCACCGCCCCCGTCGCACTCCCGTCCGCCATCGAGGCGACCGCGCCGCTGCCCGCCCAGACCGCGCCCCTGCCCGCCCAGACCGCGCCCCTTCCCGCCAAGGCCGCGCCCGTTCCCGTCCAGGCCGCGTACGACGCAGCCCCGGCCACGGCTCCGCTTCCCGCGCAGGCCCCCGGCGACACCGCGCGGCTTCCCGCGCAGGACGGTGCCGCTGCGCCCGCCGCGCCGGCGCGTGGTCCCGTGGGGCGCATGCCCGCCTGGGGAAAGGTGGCCGCGGCGGCGGGCCTGGTGTTCGGGGTGAGCATGGGGAGCATCCTGGCGTACCAGGGCATCGCTCACACGACGGTCCACGAGCAGCTCACCGGCCAGGTGCCCGCCGCCAAGCAGAAGGTGGCGCCGGCACGCGAGGACGACTCGGCCCGCGACCCCGCGCCGCGGGCCAGCGAGCCCGTCCCCACCATGGACGGGCGCACCGCCACCGCCGTACCCGCCACGCCCAGCCCGAGTCCCACGCCGACGCCGTCGCGCACCCGGGCCTCGAGCACCGCCACGGCCACGCCCACACCCGCCCCGACGGGCACGCGTACCCAGACCGGCTCGGCCCGCCCGACCGAGTCCGCCACGAGCGCGCCGCCGGAGGAGACCGCCGAGCCGGACGTCGTGGAGGAGGAGCCGCGGCCCGACACCGACGAGGTCCAGCCGCAGTAGGGGAGCGGGTCAGGCGCCGAGGACCTGGTCCAGGTAGTCGTTGGCGAACAGGCGATCGGGGTCGAGCCGGTCGCGCAGCGCCACGAAGTCCGCGAAGCGGGGATAGACGCCCTTCAGGTACGCGGCGTCCCGCGTGTGCAGCTTGCCCCAGTGCGGCCGGCCGCCCAGCCGGACCATGATCTCCTCGACGCCCTCGAAGTACGCCGGGTGCGGCGTCGGCCGGTACATGTGGCACGCGATGTACCCCGTCGCCCGCCCGTACGCGGTGGACAGCCACGCGTCGCCCGGCGGCGACACGCGCACCTCCACCGGGAAGGTGATCTTCCAGTCCATCCGCTCGACCAGGTCGCGCGTCTCGCGCAGGGCCTGGGCGAGGTGCTCACGCGGCACGGCGTACTCCATCTCCAGGAAGCGCACGTCGCGCCGGGAGGTGAAGACCCGGTAGGAGGTGTCGACCGCCTCGGAGTCGCCGAGCGCCGCCGCGCTGACGGCGTTGATGCGGGGGATGAGCGCGGGGAAGCGGGCGCCGGTGGCGCAGGCGGCGCCGAAGAGGGTGTTCTCCAGGAAGACGTTGTCCAGCCAGTGCTTGAACGCGCCGGGCGGGCTGGGCGGCCCCGGGTCGCGGTTGTTGGTCTTGACCAGGCACGCGTCGGTGTGCGGCAGCCAGAAGAAGTCGAGGTGCTCGTTGCCGGCGGTGACCTGGTCGAGCGTGTCCAGGATGCCGGTCAGGGTGGCCCGGCGGCGCCGGTTGCGCAGCAGGAACGCGGGCTCCACCCGGAACGTCACGGCGGTCAGCACGCCGAGCGCCCCGAGCCCGACCCGGGCGGCGTCGAACAGGTCGTCGCCGGGGACGGCCGTGGCCAGGGAGCCGTCGGCGAGCACCAGCTCCAGCTCGGTGACCTGGTCGGCGAGGCCGCCGCTGTCGCGGCCCGTGCCGTGGGTGCCGGTCTGGATGGCGCCGGCGACGGTCTGGTCGGTGATGTCGCCCATGTTGGCCAGGGCCAGGCCGCGTTCGTGCAGCAGCTCGTTGAGGAGCTTGAGCGGCGTCCCGGCGAGCACGGTGACGCGGTCGCCGCCGAAGGAGCGGACGCCGGTGAGCGCCGTGGGGCGGAGCAGGAGGCCGTCGGTGAGGGCCACCCCGGTGAAGGAGTGGCCCGTGCCGACCATGCGGACGCGCCGCCCGGCCGCGGCGGCGTCGCGCACCGCGCGCGCGACCTCGTCCGCCGAGGCGGGCGTGCGCACCTCGTGAGGGGTGACCGACTGGTTGCGGGCCCAGTTCGTGAAGACCATGGACGCCCCTTCGAGGCTCGTTCCGTCAAACGTGAACGATACTCAGTTCTCCCAGCCCTCAGGAAGCGGGAAGGCGTCCCCGGGCTGGAGGTTCTGCCTCTTCACGATGTCGGACACCGTGACCAGGTGGTAGCCCTTGCCCTGCAGGGTCTTGATGAGCGACGGCATGGCGTCGACGGTCTGCTTGACCCAGTCGTGCATGAGGATGATGCCGTCCTGCTGCGCCACGGCCAGCGTCTGCTTCTTGATGGCGTCGACGTTCTTGGTGTCCCAGTCGCGGGAGCCGGCCGTCCAGATGATGATCGGCATGCCGAACTCGGCGGCGACGTCGGAGACCTGGATGTCGGCCAGCCCGTACGGCGGGCGCAGCAGCTTGGGCTCGACGCCCGCGGCCTGCTTCACGGCGTCCTGCGTCTTCTGGATCTCGTTCCGGATGGCCGCCGGTTCGAGCTTGGTGAAGTCGGGATGCGTGTAGCTGTGGTTGCCGACCTCGTGGCCTTCCTTGACCATGCGCTTGACGTAGGCCGGGCGGGCCTTCACGTACTGGCCCTCAAGGAAGAACGTCGCCTTGGCGTCGTACTTCTTGAGCGTGTCGAGGAGCGTGCCGGCGTACTTGCCGGGACCGTCGTCGAAGGTCAGCGCGAGGCACTTGACCTGCTCGCAGTCCACGGGCGTCTTCTTGGCGGCCGTCTTCTTGGCGGTCACCGCCGGCTTGGGGGCCGGCGTGGGGGTGGGGGTCCGGGCCAGCGCGGGTCCCGGTGTCAGGGCGACCGTGACAACCGCGATGGCCAGGAGTGAGCTGGTTTGTCGGGACATAACGAATGCATCCAATGTGAAGGGTGTTGCGAGGGATGTCCCGACGGTATCGGATCACCTCTCGGCGGGTGAAGCCGCTTCGGGAAGTCTCAGCAAACCCGAACCTGCCGCGCCCACGAGCGCGGCGAAGAGCGCGGCGCCCAAGGGGAGGACGTACGCGCTCGACGCGCCGACCGCTTCGGTGAGCCGGCCGCCCGCCCACGCGCCGAGCGCCACCCCGAACCCGATGGAGGTGGAGATCCACGCCATCCCCTCCGTGAGCAGGGACGGCGGCACCAGTCGCTCGGTCAGCGAGAAGCCCGTGATGAGCGTCGGCGAGATCGCGAGCCCGGCCAGGAAGAGGGTGCCCGCCATGAGCCACGGGCCGCCGATGAACGTCAGCGGCGTCAGCCCCGCCACGAACACCGCGAGCGCCCGCAGGAAACGCCCGCGCAGCGACATCTTCCAGTGCCGCGACCCGAACCACAGGCCCGACACCATCGACCCGCCCGCGAACGCGGCCAGCAGCAACCCGGCCGCGCCCTTCACACCGTGCTCCTCGGCGAACGCCACCGTGATCAGGTCCACCGAGCCGAACACCGAGCCGAGTCCCAGGTAGACGCACGCCAGCAGGGCGACGCCGGGGATGAGGATGGGCGTGCCGCCGCCGCCCCGTACGGACTGGACGGGCGGCTGCGTGCCCCGCTGCGCGGCCAGCGCCAGCGACCCGCCGAGCATGCACACCAGCGCCACCGTCAGCCCCGCGAACGGGTTGATCTCGGTGGCGAGGACGGTGACCAGCGCCGGACCAGTAACGAAGATCACCTCGTCGGCCACGGACTCGAACGCGAACGCCGTGTGCAGCCGCGCGGAGCCGCCGTGCAGGGCCGACCAGCGCGCCCGCACCATCGAGCCGAGCGACAACGAGGTCGCCCCGACCAGCAGCGCCGCGGCGTACAGCGTCCACTCGGGCAGGCCGAGACCCGCGCTGAGCATGAGCGTGGCCAGCGCCAGCGCGTTGAGCGAGGCGAACGGGACGATGATCCGCGTCTGGCCGAACCGGTCCACGAGCCGCCCGCTCATCGGGGCGGCGACCGAGAAAGCGAGGTTCGTGGTGGCGGCCACGGCGCCGGCCGTGGCGTACGACTCGGTGAGCCCTTCGACCAGCAGCACGATGCCGATGCCGAGCATGGACATCGGCATCCGGCCGACGAACCCGGCCAGCACGAATCCCTTGACGCCGGGCCCGTCGAACAAACCCCGGTACGGCCCGACCACCTCATGCCCCCCCATCGTTGACCGTTCACCTTGCCATGGCCGATGTCCGTTCGGCACCGGATTTTCCCGCCGATTCGGCTAACGTGTCCCGCGTGTCCGATCTTCCCCTGCGCTCCACGCTCCTCGTGGCTGCCGCCGTCGCCGTCCTGACGGCGCTCGGCGGGGGAGTGGCCGTGCTGCTCGGCGGTGACCCGCACGACGCCGCGGCCCGCGAGCCCGTACGGCAGGCCCGCCTCGGCGAGCGGCAGCAGGTACGCCTCGACCAGCTCGTACCCACCACCGCGCCCGTCAGCAGCGACGCGGGCCAGGCGACCGGTGGCCCGGGCGTCACCGTGACCCCGCCCAGCATGATCGCCATCGCCCGCGCAGAGGTGCCCAAGCGGACCCGCCTCGCCCTGGCCAAGGTCAAGCACGTGGAGAAGGTCGCCGTCGTGGACGCGGGCGCCGTCCAGGTGTCCGGGACCCCGCTCAACCTGCTCGCCGTGGACCCCGTCGTCTTCCGGTCGTGGACGCCGAAGACCGTCGCCGGGCATTCCGGCGTCTGGAGCGCCATCGGGCGCGGCGAGATGGTCGCCGACGCCGCCGCCACCCGCCGGCTGGGCCTCGCCCTGGGCGCGGAGTACCAGGTGGACGGCGGGCCGCGGCTGCGCGTCGCCGCAGCGGCCACGCTCGGCCTGCGCGGCGTCGACGGCCTGGTGAGCACCGGGCGCGGCCAGGAGCTGCGGATGGCCCGCGGCGTCGCGGTGCTGCTGCACGGCAAGGGCGGCGCGATCAGCAGGGCGAGCGTGCGCAAGCTGCTGGGCCCCGGCTCGCAGGTCGTCTCCCTCGTCCCGGAGAAGAAGAAGGCCCGCACCCCCGCCACCGCCCCGACCGCCGGCGCGCCCACGACCGGTCCCGCCACCGGCGGCCGCCCGGCCAGCTACCTGGAGCTGTACAAGCAGTCGGCCACCCGCTGCCCCGGCCTGTCGTGGACGGTGCTGGCGGCCATCGGTCAGGTCGAGAGCTCACACGGCCGCAACAACGGGCCGTCCAGCGCCGGGGCGCTCGGGCCGATGCAGTTCATGCCCGCCACCTGGAAGGTGTACGGCGTGGACGGCGACGGCGACGGAAAGTCCGACATCTGGAGCCCGTACGACGCGGTGCCCGGAGCGGCCAACTACCTGTGCGCGAACGGCGCCGGCAAGGGCGGCCAGAAACTGCGCAAGGCGATCTGGTTCTACAACCACTCCTGGGACTACGTGAACAAGGTCATGGGCGTCGCCGAGGCGTACGCGCGCACCTACGCGTCCTGACGGGCGGCTTCCGGCCCGCGGCCCGGCCTGCTACCGCGCGGCAGCGGCGGGGCGGACCGGCGCAGGGCAGCAGGTCAGCGGGCACGGCACCGGCTCGGGCTCGTCCATGAGCTCGCGCACCATCCGCACGAACGCGGGGTGCGTGCCGGCCGTCGCCGCCCGCTCCATCGGCAGCCCCAGCTCGGCGGCCACCTGCCGGGCCTCCGTGTCGAGGTCGTAGACGACCTCCATGTGGTCGGAGACGAACCCGATCGGCACCAGCACCACGGCCGGGGCGTCGACCTTGCGCAGGTGGTCGCACACGTCCGGCTCCAGCCACGGCACCTGCGGCGGGCCGCTGCGCGACTGCCACACCAGGTCCCAGGGCTGGGTGCGGCCGAGCGCCCGGCTGACCAGCTCGGCGGAGCGGCGCAGCTGCGCCTCGTACAGGCCGCCCCCGGGCCCGGCGGTGCGGGCCATGCTCACCGGGATGCTGTGCGCCGTGAACACCAGGCGCGCGTCGTCGCGGCCCAGCCGGTCGAGGGCGTGGCGGGTGTGGTCGGCCATCGCCTCGACGAACCCCGGGTGGTCGCCGTAGTGGCGCATCTTGATCAGCTCGGGTCCGTCGTCGAGCGAGATGCGCGCGATGTCCTCGTAGTACTGGCGGCAGCTCGAGTAGCCGGCGAACGCGGAGGTGGCGAAGACCGCCGCCCGGCGGACGCCGTCGTCCCTCATCCGCCGCACCGTGTCCTCGCCGAACGGGTGCCAGTTGCGGTTGCCCCAGTAGACCGGGACGCCCGCGAGCGGGCGCAGCGCCTCGACCAGGTCGCGGTTCTGCTGGTTGATCGGGCTGACCCCGCCGAAGCCCAGGTAGTGCTCGGCCACCTCCAGCAGCCGCTCGCGCGGCACCCCCCGGCCCCGCACCACGTTCTCCAGGAACGGCATGACGTCGTCGGGACCCTCGGGCCCGCCGAAGGAAAGGACCAGGAGCGCGTCGTAGTTCCCCACGCGACAACCCTATGACGCGGCACACGCGCCCCCCTCCGCGAGGGAGTCTGATGGAGCCCCGGAAATGGATTTCCGCGATCGAGCCGCCTCACGTCAGGAGGGTAGGAGCAGGTAGGTTCGGTCGGGTGAGCGCATTCAACGACATACGTGACTACGTGGCCATCCCCCGGGTTCTCTCCCTGAAGCTCTCGCCGGACGGTTCCCGGCTCGTCTCCGTCGTCCAGTCGCTCAACCCCGACGGCAAGTCGTTCGGCACGGCGCTCTGGGCGGTCCCGGTCGACGGCGAGCCGTACCGGCTGACCCGCTCGTCCAAGGGCGAGAGCTCGGCCGCGTTCACCCGCGCGGGCGACGTGCTGTTCACCTCCGCCCGCCCCGACCCCACGGCCAAGGACGCCGGCGAGGAGGTGCCGGCGCTGTGGCTGCTGCCGCGCGAGGGCGGCGAGGCGCGGCAGGTGGCCGCGCGGCCCGGCGGCATCGCGTCCTTCCGCACGGCGGGCGACGTCGTGGTGTTCGCCTCCGACGTGCTCGGCGGCGAGGAGGCGACCGAGGAGGAGCGCCGCAAGGCGCGCAAGGACGCCGGGATCAGCGCGATCCTGCACGAGGGCTACCCGGTGCGCTACTGGGACCACGACCTCGGGCCCGGCCGTACCCGGCTGTTCGCCGGCCGCCTCGGCGACGACCGGCTGGAGGACGTCCGCGACCTGACGCCCGACCCGGGTGAGGCGCTGCGTGACGCCGTGTTCGACCTGACGCCCGACGGCGCGACGGTGGTGACGACCTGGCGGGTGCCGCTGCCGCGCGGCGAGACGCGCACCGAGCTGGTCGCGATCGACCTGGCGACCGGCGAGCGGCGCGTGCTGTTCAGCGACGACGCCCACGACTTCACCGGCCCGGTCGCGGTGTCGCCCGACGGCACGCGGGTCGCCTGCTCGCGCGACCGGCTCACCGCGCTGGACGTGTCGGCCCGCTCCGAGCTGTGGGTCGGCGACCTGGCCACCGGCGAGGGCAGCGTGTACGCGCCCGACGTGCTGTTCCCCGCGGACGTGGAGTGGGCGGCCGACTCGTCGGCGGTGTACGTCGCGGCCGACCACCAGGGCCGCCGGCCCGTCTTCCGCGTCGCGGTGGGCGAGGGCTCCGGCGAGGCCGTCCGGGTCACCGTGGACGACGCCTCGTACCTCGGGCTGAACGCCTCGGCCGACGGCCGGTTCCTGTACGCGCTGCGCAGCGGCATCGGCATGGCGCCCGGCCCGGCGCGCATCGACACGGCCATGGCCGGCGCGGAGGCCGAGATCGCCGACCTGCTGTCGCCCGCGCCCCGGCCCGAGCTGCCCGGCACGCTCACCGAGATCTCCGCGACCGCCGACGACGGGGTGACGATCCGCGGCTGGCTCGCCCTGCCGGAGGGCGCCTCCGCCGCCGACCCCGCGCCGCTGGTGCTGTTCATCCACGGCGGCCCGCTCGGGTCCTGGAACGACTGGCAGTGGCGCTGGCAGTCGTGGATCATGGCGGCGCACGGCTACGCCGTTCTCATGCCCGACCCGTGCATGTCCACCGGCTACGGCCAGGCCATGATCGACCGCGGCTGGGGTGACTGGGGCCCGCGCACCATGGCCGACCTGGAGGCGATCGTGGACGTCGCCGTGGCCAGGGACGACATCGACGCCGAGCGGACCGCCGCGATGGGCGGCTCCTTCGGCGGCTACATGGCCAACTGGGTCGCCGGCCACACCGACCGCTACAAGGCGATCGTCACCCACGCCTCCCTGTGGAACCTCGACCAGTTCGCCGGCACCACCGACGCCGCGATGTACTGGCAGCGCGAGTTCGGCCCGGCCGGCTCCGAGCGCTACGACAAGCTCTCGCCCCACCTGTCGCTGGGCGAGATCCGCACCCCCATGCTCGTCATCCACGGCGACAAGGACTACCGGGTGCCGATCGGCGAGGCGCTGCGCCTGTGGTGGGACCTCCAGCGCAGCGAGGTCGAGGCCAAGTTCCTCTACTTCCCCGACGAGAACCACTGGATCCTCAAGCCCGGCAACGCCGTCGCCTGGTACGAGACCGTCCTCGCGTTCCTCGCCCAGCACGTGCTCGGCGAGGAGTGGAAGCGGCCGGAATCGGTGGCGTGATGAACGAGTTCGCACGGCTGGCCGAGGACATCGCGCGCGAGGCGGGCGACATGCTGCTCGCCAAACGGCCGACGATGTCCGAGGTCGTCGAGACCAAGTCCAGCCCCACCGACGTGGTCACCACCCTCGACACGGCGTCGGAGCGGCTGATCCGCACCCGCATCCAGGAGGCCAGGCCCGGCGACCGCGTCCTCGGCGAGGAGGGCGGCGAGGCGGGCGGCGACTCCGGCGTGCGCTGGATCGTCGATCCCATCGACGGCACGGTCAACTTCCTGTACGGCCTGCCGGAGTGGGCGGTGTCGATCGCGGTCGAGGTGGACGGCCAGGTGGTCGCGGGCGTCGTCAACGTGGTACCGCGCGGCGAGGTGTTCACCGCGGTGCTCGGCGAGGGCGCCTGGCTCGAAGGGGAGCGGCTGCGCTGCAACACCGGCGTGCCGCTGGCGCAGGCGCTGGTCTCCACCGGGTTCGGCTACGACGCCCGGCGGCGGGCCGTCCAGGGGCGGGTGCTGGCCGAGGTGCTGCCGCGGGTGCGCGACATCCGGCGCGGCGGCTCGTGCGCGGTGGACCTGTGCTCGGTGGCGGCCGGCCGGGTGGACGGCTACTACGAGCGGGGCGTCAACCGCTGGGACTACGCGGCGGCCGGGCTGGTCGCGGCCGAGGCGGGGGCGCGGATGGCCGGCCTGAACGGCAAGCCGGCCTCCTCGGAGCTGCTGCTCTGCGCGGCGCCCGGCCTGTTCGAGGAGCTGCACGACCTGCTCGCGCCGCTCGACCCCGAACGCGACGCCTGAGCGCGTCCACGGTGAGGCGGCCGGCTTCGCGCACGCGAGAGGCCCGGCCCCGGACACGTGAAACGGCCGGGCCCCTTACGCGGGTCCCGGCCGTTTCACGTGTGATCAGCAGTGCGCGTTTCACGTGTGATCAGCAGGGCAAGGGAATGCCGTGATCGTCCGCCAGGCGGCGCAGGTCCTCGATCTCGGCGGTGAGGGTGTCGGCGAGGTAGTCGTCGCCGGCGCTGCGGGCCTCCCGGAGGCCCTGATAAGCCTGGTCGAGGCGGCGTTCGATCGTGGTGGTGAACTCGCCCATCTCACCTACTTTCTGCGGGGTTCGAGCTTCCCGGAGGAGAAGCGGCACCCGTGACGGACCGTGCCCCTCATGGCACGGCGATGGGTGTCCCGCAGGCATACCCAGGGCCCTCGCAGTCCGAAACATGAATTCTCGGAGCCACGTCGCGGCAGGTTGGCGGCGTATGCCTTACCGTGCGCTTATCGAAGGCGTGTGCAGAATGAGTGACGAGAATCGGAGAGAGGTGCACGGGCGTGCGAGTGCTGGTGGTTGAGGACGAGCGGGTGCTCGCCGACGCGATCGCGACCGGCCTGCGGCGCGAGGCCATGGCGGTCGACGTGGCCTACGACGGCGGTGGCGCGCTGGAGCGCACGTCCTACATCGACTACGACGTGATCGTCCTGGATCGCGACTTGCCGGTCGTCCACGGTGACGAGGTGTGCCGCCGCCTGGTGGAGCAGCGCACCGCCTCGCGGATCCTCATGCTGACCGCCTCGGGCGACGTGGACGACAAGGTGGAGGGGCTCGGCCTCGGGGCCGACGACTACCTCGCCAAGCCGTTCGTGTTCATCGAGCTGGTCGCCCGGGTGCGCGCGCTCGGCCGCCGCTCGGCCCCGGCGCTGCCGCCGGTGCTGGAGCGGGCCGGGATCCGTCTCGACCCGGGCAAGCGGCTGGTGGAGCGCGACGGCAGGGAGATCACCCTCACGAAGAAGGAGTTCGCGGTCCTGGAGGAGCTGATGCGCGCCGAGGGCGCGGTCGTCAGCCAGGAGGATCTGCTGGACAAGGCATGGGACGAGAACATCGACCCGTTCACCAACGTGGTGCGGGTCACGATGATGACGTTGCGCAAGAAGCTGGGCGACCCGCAGGTGATCGAGACGGTGCCCGGGGTCGGGTACAAGCTGTGACCCGTGCCTTCACGGGCGGGGCCCGGCGAAGGGGGCGGAGTGACCGAGAGGCATGAGCGGCGCGAGACGGCGGTGCCGACGCACCCCATGATCAGCCCGCATTCGGAGCGCAAGGCCACCCGGCCGCACGAGGCGCCGCCGCCGAGCGGCCCGCCGGCCTGGGACGGCCCGCCGCCGCCCGAGTACGCGCAACCCCAGCGGTCGGCGCGTGATCGGGTGAAGGATCTGTCCGGGAAAGTCAGCATGCGCTGGCGGCTGACGCTCACCTACAGCGCCATGTTCTTCGTCGGCGGGGCCTTGCTGCTGCTGGTCATGTACTTCATCGTGAGGGCGGTGCTCTACGCGGGCTTCGAGTACACGGTCCACCTGCCGCCCGGCGTCCCGGACGAGGTGGGGGACTACCTCCAGGGCCAGGTGCAGCTCCTGCGGACCAACGGCATCAACCAGGTGCTGGACAAGCTGGTCGTGCAGTCGGTCCTCGCCTTGCTGGGGGTGGGCATCCTCGCCCTCATCTTCGGCTACTTCGTCGCCGACCGGGCGTTGCGTCCGGTGACGCAGATGACGGCCACGGCCCGCAAGCTGTCCGAGAGCAACCTCTCCCATCAGCGCATCGACCTGGAGGGCCCGGACGACGAGCTGAAGGAGCTGGCCGACACCTTCGACGCCATGCTCACCCGGCTGAACGTCGCCTTCGACACCCAGCGCCGCTTCGTGGCCAACGCCTCCCACGAGCTGCGCACGCCGCTGACCATCAACCGGACGGTGCTGGAGATCGCCCTGTCCGACCCGGAGGCGTCGCAGGACCTGAAGGCGCTGGGCCGTACCCTCCTGGAGGTCAACGCCCGCAACGAGAAGCTCATCGAGGGCCTGCTGCTGCTGGCGCGCAGCGAGCGGGAGCTGGCGGTGCGCAAGCCGCTGGACGTCCAGGACGTGGCGACGACCGCCGTCGAGCAGGTGACTCCGTTCGCCGAGGAGGCCGGGGTGACGATCACCACCGAGCTGGTCGGCGCTCCCACGGTGGGCGATCCGGTGCTGCTGGAACGCTCCGTCAGCAACCTGCTGGAGAACGCCGTCAAATACAACGTCCCCGAAAACGGAAAAGTCTGGATTCGGACGGGAATGGTGGACGGGGCCTTGGTTGTTCAGGTGGCCAACACCGGACAGCATGTCCCGGCGTACGAGGTGAACAGCCTGTTCGAGCCGTTCAGAAGGCTCCACGCGGACCGCGTGGAATCGGCCAAGGGAGCGGGTCTGGGCCTGTCCATCGTGCGCGCCGTGGTGCAGGCTCACGGCGGGAACGTGACCGCCGTGCCACGGGAGGGCGGAGGACTTGTGGTGACCATTCGGCTTCCGAGCCGCTGATCCGGCGTGTTGGTCGGGTGGGGGCGTCTCGTTCTTGCCGCACATGTGGTTGGATGTGCCGTCGAACACGGTGGTGCGCGACGCCAGGCTGTGCGTTTGGCCATATTTGGCTAACCATTGCCGATGGCAGAGGGCCCTCACGTGTTGGGAGGTTCAGTGGTCGTTCAACCGGGGTACCGATGCAAAATCTCCCCGCCGGAGCGGGCACAAGACGTACCTGCCAGACGTTAGAAGACGCGCGGTCCGCGCGACGACATATGGATGAGGGGGATGGAGTAGCACCATGGCTACCGACTACGACAGCCCGCGCAAGACAGACGACGACCTCGGTGAGGACAGCCTCCAGGAGCTGCAGGCCAGGCGCACCGACAAGTCGTCCGGCAGCATCGACATCGACGAGACCGATCTCGCCGAGTCGCTCGAGCTGCCCGGCGCCGACCTGTCCAACGAGGAGCTCAGCCTGCGGGTGATCCCGCGCCAGGCCGACGAGTTCACCTGCTCGCGTTGCTTCCTCGTGCACCACCGCAGCCAGCTGGCCTCCGAGAAGAACGGCCAGCAGGTCTGCCGGGAGTGCGCGGCCTGACCACGGAGCGAAGGAGCTCGCCCCACGGCGGCATGGAACGCCGCCGCATGGGCAACGAGCTGTCGCGACCATAGGACGGAGGCTTCCGCGTGGCCCGACCGGACAGGCACGAGCAGCACGGCGACGAGCAGCACGTCAACGAGCACGGCGACAAGCCGTACGACAGCGACGACAACCGGGACCGGCAGGACCCGGACCCACGGCCGGACAACGAGCTCGCCGGCACCGACACCGAGGTCGGCGAGCTCGTCGGCAGGCTGACCGAGCCCGGCGAGCTGGAGCCGGCCGAGCGGCGGAAGCTGCTCGGCCGACTGGCGCGCGCGCTGAGCGCCGGCGGGAGGAAGGCGCGCGCCGAAGGCGTGGGCCGCGGCCGCTTCCTCGCCGACATCTTCCTCAGCATCGCGCCGCGCATCCCCATCCGCGACCTCCACACCCTCTCCGAGCACCACCACGGTCTGACCGGCGAGGAGCTCGCCGACGACCTCATCCGCACCGCCCAGAAGGCCACCATGACGGTCGGCGCCATCGGCGGGGCGCTCGCCGCGGCCGAGTTCGCCGCGCCGCCCCTGCTCCTCTCGGCCCCCGCCCAGCTCGTGGCCGAGACCATCGTCGTGGCCGCCATCGAGGTCAAGCTCCTGGCCGAGCTGCACGAGGTCTACGGCGTGCGGGTCCAGGGCACCGGGCCCCAGCGCGCCGCCGCGTTCACCGCCGCCTGGGCCAGGCAGCGCGGGATCGACCCCCTCGCCCCCGCGTCCGTCTCCCTGGCGCTGGGCGCCGCCACCAAGACCGCCCTGCGCAACCGCCTCATGCGCACGCTCGGCCGCCACCTGACCACGCTCGGCCCGTTCCTCACCGGCGCCGTCGCCGGGGGCGCGCTCAACCGGCTGGCCACCAAGAAGCTCGGCGAGGCCATCCGCGCCGACCTGCGCGGCAAGCTGCCCCCGCCCCCCGAGCGCCGCAAGCTCGACCGTTAGACGCCGCGCCCGCCCTCCTCCGCGCGGGCCCGGTCACCCTCGTCCGCGTGGGCCCGGTCACCCTCGTCCGCGTGGGCCCGGCCGCCCTCCCCGGGCGGGCCCGATCGTCAGGCGTTGCGGCCGTCGTGGTCGCGCAGGCCGTCGAAGGTCATCCGCACCAGCGCGTCCGCCAGGCCGTCCGCCGAGCCGCCGCGCTCCGGCCGGTACCACTCGGTGATCGAGTTGACCGCCCCGAACAGCAGCCGCGTCACCAGCGCCGGGTCGAGGTCGGCCCGGATCGCGCCCTCGGCCGCCGCCTCCTTGACCTGGTGGCTGACGAACGCGTCGAAGGCGCGCCGCCGCTCCAGCGCCCGCCGCTCGGTCGCGCTGTTGCCGCGCACCCGCAGCAGCAGCGTCACGTACGGCAGGCGGTCCACCAGGATGCCGACGCTGCGCCGCACCACCCACTCCAGCCGCTCGATGGCCGGGCCGGTGGCGGCCCGCTCGTCGGCGACCAGTTCCGACAGGCCGTCCAGCGCCCGGTCGAGCGCCCGCGCCAGCAGCTGCTCCTTGCCCGCCACGTGGTGGTAGATGGCCGACTTGGTGACACCGAGCGCCCTGGCCAGATCCTCCATGCTGGTGCCGTCGTAGCCGCGCTCGTTGAAGACGTCCACGGCGATCGCCAGGACGGACTCGGGGTCGTGCCCCCGCCTGCCGTGACGGGGTTGTACGGCCATGGCGCCATTATCCCGGTTGCGGATGACCCGTTGCGCGCGCCGCCGGATGTCACGCTTGTCAACTGACCGAATGTTCGGTAAACACGTCAGCGTCTGCCCGTACCCAGGCAAGAGAGGTCGGAAAACCATGTTCGACCAGCACCGCGAGACTCTGGACCGGGCCCTTGCGGCCATCGCCGGCAGGGGCTACTGGAGCGCCTACCCCGAGTCCCCGTCACCCCGGGTCTACGGCGAGGGGGCGGCCGAGCGGGGCAAGGCCACGTTCGAGGCCCACCTGGGCAAGCCGTTCGAGCTGGACCAGCCGGGCACCGGCGGATGGATCGGCGCCGAGCGCTCGCCGTACGGGATCGACCTCGGCGTCACCTACCCCGAGCCCGACGTCGAGCGGCTGGTCGAGGCGGCCCGGGCGGCCATGCCGGCCTGGCGCGACGCCGGGCCCGACGCCCGCTCCCTCGCCTGCGTGGAGATCGTCCACCGGATCAACCAGCGCTCGTTCGAGATCGCGCACGCGGTGCAGCACACCACCGGGCAGGCGTTCGTGATGGCGTTCCAGGCCGGCGGCCCGCACGCGCAGGACCGCGCTCTGGAGGCGATCGCGTACGGCCACGCCGCCATGACCGCCTCGGCCGCCACGGCTCGCTGGGAGAAGCCCGCCAAGGGCGACCCGCTGGTCATGACCAAGACCTTCACGGCCGTGCCGCGCGGCGTCGCGCTGGTGATCGGCTGCAACACCTTCCCGACGTGGAACGCCTACCCGGGGCTGTTCGCGTCGCTGGTCACCGGCAACCCGGTGATCGTCAAGCCGCACCCCCGGGCGGTCCTGCCGCTCGCGATCACCGTGCGGATCGCCCGCGAGGTGCTCGCCGAGGCGGGCTTCGATCCGGCGCTGGTGTCGCTGGCCGCCGAGGAGGGCCAGGGCCTGGCCACGACGCTCGCCACGCATCCGGCCGTGCGGATCGTCGACTTCACCGGCTCCACCGAGTTCGGCCAGTGGCTGGAGGCCAACGCCCGTCAGGCGCTCGTCCACACCGAGAAGGCCGGCGTCAACACGGTCGTCGTCGACTCGACCGGCTCCTTCCGCGGCATGCTCGGCAACCTGGCGTTCTCGCTGTCGCTCTACAGCGGGCAGATGTGCACCACCCCGCAGACCATCCTCATCCCCGCCGGCGGCATCGAGACCGACGAGGGGCACAAGAGCTTCGAGGAGGTCGCGCAGGGGATCGCCGGCGCCGTCGGGCGGCTGCTGGGCGACGACGCGCGCGCCGTGGAGATCACCGGCGCCATCGTCAACCCCGACGTGCTGGCCCGCGTGGAGGCCGCGCCGTCGCTCGGCGAGGTGGTGCTGGAGTCACGGGCGCTCAAGCACCCGGCCTTCCCGGACGCCGTGGTCCGCACGCCCGTCATCGTCCGCGTCGACCCCGCCGCCGACGACGTGTACGGGCGGGAGCACTTCGGCCCGGTCGCCTTCGTCGTTCCCACGGCCTCGACCGAGGAGAGCCTCGGCCTGCTGGGCCGGGTGACCGCCGGTAGGGGCGCTCTCACGGCCGCGGTGTACTCGACCTCGCCCGAGGTCCTGGAACGGGCCGAGCGGGCCGCGCTGGAGGCGGGCGTCAACCTGTCGTGCAACCTGGAGGGCGGGGTGTTCGTCAACCAGTCGGCGGCCTTCAGCGACTACCACGGCACGGGCGCCAACCCGGCGGCCACGGCCTCGCTCACCGACCCGTCCTTCGTGGCCGGCCGCTTCCACATGGTCCAGTCCCGCCGCCCCGCCTGATCCGGCGCCGCGGGCCGTACGGTCGAGGGCGCGTGCGGCACCGTACGGTCGAGGCCGCCTGCGGCACCGTACGGTCGAGGCATAGGCGGCACCGTACGGTCCGAGGCCGTCTGCGGCGGCGCGCGAGGAGCGGAGGACGGCATGGGCGAGGTCTATCTGGTCGGCGGCGTGCGCACCCCGATGGGCAGGTACGGCGGGGCGCTGGCCCACGTGCGGCCCGACGACCTGGCCGCCCTGGTGGTCGGCGAGGCGGTGCGGCGCGCCGGCGTCGATCCCGAGGCCGTCGACGAGGTCGTCCTGGGCGCCGCCAACCAGGCCGGCGAGGACAACCGCAACGTCGCCCGCATGGCCGTCCTGCTGTCCGGGCTGCCCGAGACCGTTCCGGCGCACACCGTCAACCGGCTGTGCGCCAGCGGCCTGACCGCCGTCGTGTCCGCCGCCCAGGCCGTACGGGCCGGCGAGGCCGACCTGGTGGTGGCGGGCGGCGTCGAGTCCATGACGCGGGCCCCGTGGGTCATGGCCAAGCCCGGCACCCCGTGGGCCAAGCCGGGAGAGGTCGCCGACACCTCGCTCGGCTGGCGCTTCGCCAACCCGCGCTTCGGCCCGCGCACCACCCTGTCGATGGGCGAGACCGCCGAGGAGGTGGCGGCGCTCGACGGCATCACCCGCGCCGCCTCCGACGCCTGGGCCCTGCGCAGCCATACCCGCGCGGTCGCCGCAGCCAAGGACGGCCGCCTCGCCGCCGACCTCGTGCCCGTGGGCGAGGTCACCGCCGACGAGGGGCCGCGCCCCGACACCTCGCTCGAACGGCTGTCGCGGCTGCGCGCCGTCTTCCGCGCGGACGGCATCGTCACGGCCGGCTCCTCCTCGCCGCTGTCCGACGGCGCCGCCGCGGTCGTGGTCGCGAGCGAGGAGGCGGTGCGCCGCCACGGCCTCACGCCGCGGGCGCGGATCGTCACCGGCGCGGCGGCCGGCGTGGAGCCGCACCTCATGGGCCTCGGGCCGGTGCCCGCCACCCGCAAGGCCCTGGCCCGGGCCGGCTGGGACGACGTCGCGGGCGTCGACACCGTCGAGATCAACGAGGCGTTCGCCGCCCAGGTGCTCGCCTGCGTCTCCCGGCTCGGGATCGACCCGGAGCGGGTCAACGCCGACGGCGGGGCGATCGCGCTCGGCCACCCGCTGGGCTGCTCCGGCGCCCGCCTGGTCGTCGCCCTGCTCGGGCGGATGGAGCGCGAGGGCGGCAGGCGCGGCCTGGCGACGCTCTGCGTGGGCGTCGGTCAGGGGGTCGCGATGCTGGTCGAACGGGTCTGAGACGGCCGTCGAGGGGAAATGCCCCATGTGTGTGATATGTGCGATAAATGTTTGTTTTCGCAGGTCCTGGGCAGGGTGTGTACGGCGCCGTTCCGGTTCGCGAGCCTGCGCATGCTCCCCGGCACGCGGGGCGGTGATCCGGCGAACGCGGCTCGGAGGTGGGCGTCGGGAGCCGTGTGTAGCGGTTCTCGCACAGGTGAGTCTAGGAGGACTTGGGTGAGTGGCCGTAGCTCGTTTTTGATCGTCGCCAACCGGTTGCCGGTGGACCGGACGATCGAGCCGGACGGAACGGCCTCATGGCGCAGGAGCCCCGGGGGGCTCGTCACCGCCATCGCACCGGTGATGCAGCGCCGCCACGGCGCCTGGCTCGGGTGGCACGGCGCCCCCGACGAGAAGCTGGAGCCGCTGGAGCAGGGCGGCATGAGCCTGATCCCGGTGCCGCTGTCGGCCCGCGAGGTCGAGCTGTACTACGAGGGTTTCTCCAACGCCACTCTGTGGCCGCTCTACCACGACGTGGTCGCGCCACCGGTCTTCGACCGGAAGATGTGGGAGGCCTACCGCGCCGTCAACGAGCGCTTCGCCGCCGCCGCGGCCGAGGCCGCCGACGAGGGCGCCGTCGTCTGGGTGCAGGACTACCAGCTCCAGCTCGTGCCCGCCATGCTCCGCAAGCTCCGGCCCGACCTGCGCATCGGCTTCTTCCTGCACATCCCGTTCCCGCCCGTGGAGCTGTTCTGGCGGCTGCCCTGGCGCAAGGACCTCGTCGAGGGCCTGCTCGGGGCCGACCTCGTGGGCTTCCAGCTCCCCGGCGGCGCGGCCAACTTCCGCCGGCTCTGCCGCCGCCTGCTCGGCCTGCCCTACAAGGGGAACGAGATCTTCCTCGAGGACCGGGTCGTCACCACCCAGGCGTTCCCCATCTCCGTGGACTTCGGCGAGCTCGACTCGCTGGTGCGCGAGCCGCACATCATCCAGCGCGCCAAGGAGATCCGCGCCGAGCTCGGCGACCCCGAGCACATGCTGCTCGGCGTGGACCGGCTCGACTACACCAAGGGCATCGGCCAGCGCCTGGAGGCGTTCGGCGAGCTGCTCAAGGAGGGGACGCTCGCGCCGAACGAGGCGGTGTTCGTGCAGATCGCCACGCCCAGCCGGGAACGGGTCGAGGAGTACAAGCGGCTGCGCGACGACATCGAGCTCCAGGTCGGCCGGATCAACGGCGAGCACGCGATGCTCGGCCTGCAGCCCGTCCAGTACTTCCACCAGTCGTACGGGCGCGAGGAGCTGGCCGCGCTCTACCTGGCGGCCGACGTCATGGTCGTCACGCCTCTGCGCGACGGCATGAACCTGGTCGCCAAGGAGTACGTCTCCTGCCACCAGGACCTGCACGGCGCGCTCGTGCTCAGCGAGTTCACCGGGGCGGCCGACGAGCTGCGCCAGGCGTACCTGGTCAACCCGTACGACATCGAGGACGTCAAGCGCCAGATGGTCGCCGCCATGCGGGCCACGCCGCACGAGCTGGCCCGGCGGATGCGCACGATGCGCCGCCGGGTCGCCACCTACGACGTGGACCGCTGGGCGAGCGAGTTCCTCACAGCGCTCGAGTCGCCTGCTTCACCGACCGCCATGCCTCATAGCGCTTCTTGGCAGTCCGATTGACCACGATCTGCGCCACGGACATGCCGACACCCATGAGCACCGCGTAGCCGATCGCCTCACCCATGCTGACCTCGGGGGAGTCCGGGTCGACAGGCGGCTCCTTGCCCGTCGCCTTCACCCAGACGAACCCGAGGGCCTTACGCGCCACCCACGCGGTCGCCAGGCCCATCAGCCCGCCGATCACCCGCCAGGCCAGGTCCGGCCTCTCATCTGCCATGCGGACGTCTCCTTCCCCTGTGTAACGAACCCTAGTCTGCAACGCTGGCGCAGCCCGCGAAGCCGTAGCATATGGAGGCATGACTCAACAGCGACTACGCCATGCCTCCATGCCGGAAAAACCGACACTTGACGGCTTGGAGCAGGTATGGGTAGCCCGCTGGGAGCGGGACGGCACCTACCGCTTCGACCGGTCCAAGACCCGCGAGCAGATCTACTCGATCGACACACCCCCTCCGACGGTCTCCGGCTCTCTCCACGTGGGTCACGTCTTCTCGTACACGCACACCGACACCGTCGCCCGCTTCCAGCGGATGCGCGGGCGCGAGGTCTTCTACCCCATGGGGTGGGACGACAACGGCCTGCCCACCGAGCGTCGCGTGCAGAACCACTTCGGCGTGCGCTGTGACCCGTCGGTGCCCTACGACCCCGGCTTCACACCTCCCGCCAAGCCCGACCCCAAGCGGCAGGTGCCGATCTCGCGCGGCAACTTCATCGAGCTGTGCGAGCGGCTGACCACCGAGGACGAGAAGGCGTTCGAGGAGCTGTGGCGCCGCCTCGGCCTGTCGGTCGACTGGTCGATGACGTACGCCACGATCGACGGCGCCGCGCGGGCCGCCTCCCAGCGCGCCTTCCTGCGCAACCTCGCGCGCGGCGAGGCCTACCTCGCCGAGGCGCCCACGCTGTGGGACGTCACCTTCCGCACCGCCGTCGCCCAGGCCGAGCTGGAGGACCGCGAGTGGCCGGGCGCCTTCCACCGCATCTCCTTCTACGGCGAGAAGGGGCCGATCTGGATCGAGACCACCCGGCCCGAGCTGATCCCCGCGTGCGTGGCGCTGGTCGCCCACCCCGACGACGAGCGCTACAAGCCGCTGTTCGGCACGAGCGCGCTCTCGCCGCTGTTCGGCGTCGAGGTGCCGGTCCTCGCCCACCACCTCGCCGAACCCGACAAGGGGTCCGGCATCGCGATGATCTGCACGTTCGGCGACCTCACCGACGTCACCTGGTGGCGCGAGCTGGGGCTGCCCACACGGCCCGTCATCGGCCGCGACGGGCGGCTGCTGCCCGAACCCCCGGAGGGCGCCGAGCGCGAGCCGTACGAGGAGCTGGCCGGCAAGACCGTGCACAGCGCTCGCGAGCGCATCGTCGAGCTGCTGCGCGAGTCCGGCGACCTCGACGGCGACCCGCGCCCGGTCCAGCGCATGGTCAAGTTCTACGAGAAGGGCGACCGGCCCCTCGAGATCGTCACCACCCGCCAGTGGTACATCCGCAACGGCGGGCGTGACGCCGAGCTGCGCGAGCGGCTGCTCGCCCGCGGCTCGGAGCTGCGCTGGCACCCGGCGCACATGCGGGTCCGCTACGACAACTGGGTGCAGGGCCTGGCCGGCGACTGGCTGATCTCCCGGCAGCGCTTCTTCGGCGTGCCGTTCCCCGTCTGGTACCCGCTGGACGACGCCGGCGAGCCCGACTACACCCGGCCGCTGCTGCCGCCCGAGGAGCTGCTGCCGGTCGACCCGTCGTCCCAGGTCCCCGACGGCTACACCGAGGACCGGCGGGGCAAGCCCGGCGGGTTCGTCGGCGACCCCGACGTCATGGACACCTGGGCCACGTCCTCGCTCACCCCGGAGATCGCCGGCGGGTGGGAGCGCGACCCCGACCTGTTCTCCCGGGTCTTCCCCATGGACCTGCGGCCCCAGGCCCACGAGATCATCCGCACCTGGCTGTTCTCCACCGTGGTCCGGGCGCACCAGGAGTTCGGCACGCTGCCGTGGAGCGACGTGGCCATCTCCGGGTGGATCCTCGACCCCGACCGCAAGAAGATGTCCAAGTCCAAGGGCAACGTCACGACGCCGCTCGGGCTGCTGGAGGAGTACGGCTCCGACGCGGTCCGCTACTGGGCGGCCAGCGGGCGGCCCGGCACCGACACGGCCTTCGACACCGGGCAGATCAAGGTCGGCCGGCGGCTGGCCATCAAGATCCTCAACGCGTCGAAGTTCGTGCTCGGCTTCCCCGCATCCGACGGCGAGGTGACCGAGCCGCTCGACCTGTCCATGCTGGCCGCGCTGGCCGACGTGGTCGACGAGGCCACCCGGGCGTTCGAGGACTACGACTACACCCGGGCGCTGGAGGCCGCCGAGCGGTTCTTCTGGTCGTTCTGCGACGACTACCTGGAACTGGTCAAGGCCCGCGCCTACGAGTCCGACGCGGCGGCGGCCTCCGCGCACGCGGCGCTGCGGCGGGCGCTCGACGCGCTGCTGCGGCTGTTCGCGCCGTTCCTGCCGTTCGTCACCGAGGAGGTGTGGTCGTGGTGGCGGGACGGCTCCGTCCACCGCGCCGCCTGGCCGGCCGCCGAGCGCGGGACCGGCGACCCGGCCGTGCTGGCCGTGGCCTCCGAGGTGCTGCGGCGGATGCGCAAGGCCAAGTCCGAGGCCAAGCTGTCCATGCGCGCCGAGGTGTCCCGCCTCACGGTCACCGGGCCCGAGGCCGAGCTCGTGCGCCTCGCGCAGGACGACCTGTGCGGTGCCGGCAACGTCGAGGAGTTCGTCCTGGGCGACGGGCCCGCGTTCACGGTCGAGGTGGTGCTGGGGGAGACCGCCTGACGCCGGGCCCACCGTCCGCGTGACGGCTCCGGGATGCGCCCGATCGTTTAACGGCGCGCATCCCGGCGCCGGACGTGCCAGTCTGGGGATGTGCTGAGAGACCGCCCCACCAAGCTCGTGCCTCCCGTGCTGGCCAAGATGGCCGCGTGGTCGGGGTGCCTGATCCTCGTCGGCGTGGTGGTCTACTACTTCGCGCTGGGCGTCGGGCGGCTCAGCTTCGTCGCCCTGCCCGTGGCGATCGCCCTGCTGCTGACCGCGCTGCTGTTCCCGCTCACCAACAGCCTGCGCCAGGCCGGGATGCGCCCCATCTACGCCACCTGGCTCACCATGCTGGTCGCGCTGGCCATCCTCGTCGGCACCGGCTGGCTGGTCGGGGCCCGCGCCACCGAGGAGTTCCCCAACCTCGTCGAGCAGGTCCAGGCGACCTCCCGGGAGGTGCAGAACTGGCTGATCACCGGCCCGCTGCACCTCAAGCAGGCGCAGATCACCAGCTACGTCGACGAGGTCGCGACGATGGTCAACACCCAGCGCAGCGCCATCACCGGCACCGTGCTGACCGCGGGCGCCGTCGCCTTCGAGGTGCTCGCCTCGATCGTGCTGCTGTTGTTCGTCACGTTCTTCCTGCTCAAGGACGGCGACCGGATCTGGTCGTGGTTCCTCAGGGCGTTCGGTGAGATGACGCCGCGCGTCGACCGCGCCGGCCGCGCGGCGTGGACCACGCTCTCCCACTACGTGCAGGGCACCGTGGCCGTCGCCGCCGTCCACGGCCTCATCATGGGCATCGTGCTGGCCGGCATGGGCGTGCCGCTGTGGGCGCCGCTCGCCGTCCTCATCTTCTTCGCCAGCTTCATCCCCATCGTCGGCATCTTCTTCGCCGGCACGATCGCCACGCTCGTCACGCTGGGCGCCAAGGGCCCCGTGTACGCGCTGATCTTCGTCGGCGTCCTCGTGGTCGAGCAGCAACTGGAGAACCACGTCCTCCAGCCGCTGATCGTCGGCCGGGCCCTCAACTTCCACCCGCTGGCCATCATCATCGTCCTCGCCGTGGGCGGCATCCTCGGCGGCATCGCCGGGGCGGCGGTCGCCGTGCCCGTCGCCGCGGTGATCTACCGTGCGCTGCCCGAACTGCGCCACGACCAGCCCGCCCTGCCACCGGGCGAGCACGCCGACGAGGACGTGGGCGAAGGGCCCGAGCCCGCCGCACCCGCTCCCGAGGGCGCAGCCGCACCCGCTCCCGAGGGTGCAGCCGCCACGGCCGGGGCCGACCGCGGCGAAAGGCCGGCCGACAGCGAGTAACCTCGTCACTCGTGACCCGTACCGCCTGGACCACGCCGTCCTCCGGCGCCCCCCGCCCACGGGCGCCCCGGCGCCGCGGCGCGCCCGCGACACTCCACCCGCGCACGGGGTGTGACCGCATCACCGCCGGAAGGGCGTACCTTGAGGCTGAGGGACGCATCGGCGTCCCGGAGCACCACGACGAGGTGAACCCGTGACCGCGACCGACCGCGACGCGGCGGGCTCCCGGCCCGCCCCGCTCACGGACGCCCCGGCCGCGCCCTCGCTGGAGATCCTCATCCAGCGGCTCGACCCCGGCCTGCCGGTGCGCCCGGAGCAGTACACCGTCATCCCGCCCGGCGTCCGCCTGGGGCCCGTCCCCGACCGCCTGGAGGCCCGCGGCGAGCTGGG
>NZ_JBFAIA010000097.1:0-29783 GCF_040654455.1 Nonomuraea sp. NPDC050691 | reverse complement strand
CCCGCCCCGGCGGACCGGTCCCTCGACCGCGAGGCACGGCCGCCGTCCGCCCGCGAACCCGCCGCCCGCCCACCCGCCCCCCACGAAGGCCAGGCGGGCCCACCGGCGCCTCAGGAGCGCGGCGTACGTCCGCCGGCCCCGGAGGGAGGCGACGCCCGCCCACCGGCCTCTCAGGCCCGCGACGCGCGGCCGCCCGCGGCCCTCGGGCCGGCGACCGGAGGCGGGACGGGCGACCAGACGCGCCGGGCCGCCACCACGGACCCGTTCCGCTGGCTCCCCCAGCTCATCGACCGCCTGCGCCGGGACCGCTGACCGCCCGGGGCGCGCCATGAGCCGCTCCCGTGCCACACCGCCCCCGAGCCGGAGCCCGGCACAGGACCCCACCACGCACGCCACCACGCACCCCGCGCAGACCCCGCCGCAGACCCGCCCGCAGACCGCCCGCAGACCCGCCCGCAGACCGCCCGCAGACCGCCCGCAGGCCCGCCGCAGAGACCGTCGCAGACCTGCTGCAGATCTGCCGCCGAGCCCGCCACCTTGACCTCAACCTAACTTCGGGTTGAAGACTGGCCTGGACAGATGCCGTCTCACACGAAGGTGCTTCTCATGCGCGCGATTCAGGTGGCCGCGTTCGGCGGTCCCGAGGTGCTGACCCCCGTCGACCTGCCCGACCCGACGCCCGGCCCCGGGCAGGTCGTCGTCGGCATGGCCGTGGCGGACGTCATCTTCCTCGACACCCGGCTGCGCGGCGGCTGGGGCCAGGACTTCTTCCCGCGGACGCTGCCGTACGTGCCGGGCGGCGGCGGAGCGGGCGAGGTGCTGGAGATCGGCGAAGGCGTGGACCCCGCGTGGATCGGCCGGCGCGTGGTCGCGCGGACCGGCGCCGGCTACGCCGAACGGATCGTCGCGGGCGTCGAGGAGATCACGCCGGTGCCGGACGGGCTGACTGCCGAGACGGCCGCGGCGCTCATCCACGACGGCGTGACCGCGCTCAGGATGGACCGGCTGGGCGCGCCGGAGAAGGGGGAATGGGTGCTGGTGTCGGCGGCGGCCGGTGGCGCCGGATCGCTGCTGGTGCAACTGGCCGTCGAGGCTGGCGCCCGGGTGGTGGCGGCCGCGTCCAGTGACGCCAAGCTGGCGCTGGCCCGCGAGCTGGGCGCGGAGGCCGTCGTCGACTACTCGCGTCCGGACTGGATCGAGCGGGTGCGCGAGGCGACCGGCGGCGGCGTCGCGCTGGTCTACGACGGGGCGGGCGGCCGGCTCGGCACGGCCGCTCTGGACGCCGTGTCCGATGGCGGCAGGTTCGTCACGTACGGCGCCACGGAGGACTTCGCCGCCCCGAACCCGGAAGAGGCCGCGCGCCGCGGCGTACGGGTGTTCACCCCGCTCTTCGACGGCCCCCCTGACCCGGAGACCGCGCGCGAGTTGATGGACCTGGCACTGGAACGGGCCGTGGAGGGACGGCTCCGGCCGGCGATCGGCGCCACCTATCCGCTGGAGCGGGCGGCCGACGCCCACCGGGCCCTGGCCGCCCGCGCCACGGTGGGCAAGTCACTGCTGCTGGTCGGCCCCGGAGGATCGGCCGCCTGAGCGGGGACCCTCGTGTGACCCACCCCGCTGCCGCACACGGCCGGTCAGGCCGTCTGAGGGGTCCAGGAGCGGAGCTGGCGGGACAGGAAGCCGCGGATGAGCTGCTTGGCCGCCGCGACGATCTCGGGCTCGCCGTGCGGGTCACGCCGGAAGGCGAGCTTGAGCACCGCGTCCCCCGCCTCCACCGCGACCAGGACGGCCACGTCCAGCTCGTGGCTGTCGGCCAGGCCGAACTCCTTCAGCAGCAGCCCGCGCAGCCGCCCGGCGATCACCGTGTTGTTGTCGGAGTCGGAGTCGAGCAGGTTGAGGTCGACCACGTCGCCGAAGTGCAGGCTCTTGAAGCCTGGAACTGTCCGGTGCATGTCGACGTACTCGTCGATGATCGCGTCGACGGCCTCCCACCAGCCGACGTAGTCCTCCTCCAGGAACCTGCGGCCCACCCGGGAGACGAACTGCTCGACGTTGCGCCGGGTCAGTTCCTGGGTGATGGCCCGCTTGTCGGGGAAGAACTGGTAGACCGATCCGATCGCGACACCGGCCCGGTCGGCGATGCGGGTGGTGGAGAGCGACTCGTAGCCGATCTCGTCGAGCAGCTCGGCGCAGGCGTCGAGCATCCGCTCGACCCGGCGTGCGCTGCGGCGCTGCGCGGGCTGCCGCCGTAACGGCTGCGGCTGCACGCGCTCATCGTCCATCTGGGGTGACAGCACGCGTTCCATCATCCCCCGAAGACCACGATCGTTTTCTGGCAATCAGTGGATTTCTCGTGGCTCCGAGCCGGTCCTGCGCGGTCGGGAGCTGCCCAGGCGGAGGGCGGCGTTCGAGAGCCGGGCCAGCCCGCGCGTGGCACCTGGTGATAGGCGTGACAGCGCGTACCCGAGCTTGCCCTCGGCGTTGACCGGGACGACGGCCTGGTCGCGATGGACGGCCCGCAGGATGTGCGCGGCGACGCGCTCCGGCGGGTAGCCGCGCCGCTCCAGCGCCGTCACCGACACCTCCCGCAGGTCGGTCCCCACGTACGTGGCGTTGCGGGCGATGCCGGTGGACACGAAACCAGGACAGATGGCGCTGACGCTGATGCCCTGGCCGGCCAGTTCGGCGCGCAGGCATTCGCTGAGCATCTTCACCCCCGCCTTGGCGGTGGAGTACGCGGGCAGCAGCGCCGAGGGGGTGAAGGCGCCCAGCGAGGCGACGTTGACGATGTGGCCGCCTTCGCCGCGTTCGACCATCTGCGCCGCGAACAGCCGGCACCCGTGGACCACGCCCCACAGGTTGACGTCGATCATGTTCCGCCAGTCCTCCACGGAGTGGTCCAGGAACGCGCCGGCGACGAGCGTTCCTGCGTTGTTGACCACGATGTCCGGCACGCCGTACGCGTCGCGTACCTGGCGGGCGAAGTCCTCCATGCGGGCGGCGTCGGCGACGTCGACCGGCTCGGCGTGGGCGGTGCCGCCCAGGTCCTTGACGATGCCGGCGACCGTCCGGACCGCGGCTGCCTCGTCGATGTCGGCGCAGACGACCTCGGCGCCGTGGGCGGCGAAGGCCCGCCCGGTGGCGCGGCCGATCCCGCTGCCCGCGCCGGTGACGACCACCAGCTTCCCCTCGAACGCCCTCCCCGACTCCGGTCCCCGCCGGGCCCCGCTCTGCCCGTCCGGGCCGGCGACTCTGCGCGCGCGGCGGAGCCCAGGCGCCGGGTCGGCGCCGTCCACGTGGGCCGCGAACTCGGCGATCATCCTGGCGACCACGTCCGGCCGGCCGCGCTGCGCCCAGTGCCCCGCCACGACCCTGCGGTGCCAGAACCTCGGCGCCCACCGCCCGAGCGAGGCCAGCAGTTCCGGCGAGACGAACGGGTCCCGGGTCGCCTCGATGAGCTGCACCGGCACGTCCACCACCGGGTCGCCCCGCTCGCCCGTGTGGCGGGGGCGCAGCCCGGCGTTCATGTTCAGGCGGTACATCCACAGCCCGTTGATCGCGTCGCGGGTCAGCGTGTCGGCGGGGTGGCCGGGGCGCGGCTGGATGCCGTCGCGCACCCGCATGCTGCGCTCCAGCATCGCCGGCATGAACGTCCGCCACGCCGTCTCCGGAACGACGGGGGCGCGGAACACGCCGATGTACCAGGACCGGGCGCGCTGCGCGGCGACCTCGCCGCGGCTGCTCTCGCGCATGAACCGGTCCGCCTGGGCCAGTCCGGGCCCGCCGAAGCTGGTGAGGGACGCCACCCGCTCCCGTATGCCGGGCCTGGCCACCGCGTCCCAGCACTGGAGCGAGCCCCAGTCGTGGCCGACGAGATGGACGGCGGGCTTGCCGATCGCGTCGAGCACCGCCGACAGGTCGCCCGCCAGGTGGTCGAACGTGTAGCCGGCGTGGTCGGCCGGCTCCGTGGAGCGGCCCGCGCCGCGCACGTCGTAACGGACCACGTGGAAGCGGTCGCGCAGCAGCCCGGCCACCTCGTCCCAGACGCGGTGCGTGTCGGGATAGCCGTGGACGAGCAGGATCGTCGGGTCGGCCGGGTCGCCCTCCTCGGCGAGCCACAGCCGCACGTCACCGGACTCCACCCACCGCATCGCGGCCTCCTCCACGTCGCCGGGTCCTGACGTAAAGGACTTGACCGGCTGCACGGCCGGCAAACCGTCAGGGTTCGGTGGACAGGACCGTCAGGGTTTGGTGGACAGGCCCGTGCAGGAGCGCAGCGCCCTCCAGTCGGCCACCGCCCGCGTCCTGGCGGTGCCGGTCATCGGCACCGGGACGCCGCCCTGGATGGTCGCCGGGGTCCACTGGTCCTTGAGCACCTTGCGCCCCTGGACGGTGAGCGTCAGCACCCCGGTCCGCCCGGTCGTGGCCGGGTTGGAGTTGTAGAAGACGAAGTTGCCCAGGCCGTAGCTGATGTAGGAGCTGTCCAGGTAGCCCGCGCCGAGCAGGATGTGCGCGTGGCCGCCGACCACCACGTCCGCGCCCGCCTTGACGAGCTTGGGGGCCAGCGAGAGCTGCGCCGGGTTCGGGCACTTCTGCATCTCGGTGCCCCAGTGCAGGTGGACGATCACGGTGTCGGAGTTCTTGCGTGCCTGCCGTACGGCCCGCAGCAGCCGGTCCTCGTTCTTGGCCGAGGCGAGGCCGCCCTTGCCGGGCGTGGCCGTCCAGGAGCTGACGAACTCCGCGTCGAGCACCTGCGTGGCCCCGATGATCGACACGCGGTTGCCGTTGACCACCTTGCGGAACGGCCGGTACGCCTCGGTGTCGTTCGCCCCGATCCCCACCACGGGGAACCTCGACTTCTTGATGGCGGCCAGCGAGTCGGCCAGGCCGCTCTCCATGTAGTCCATGCCGTGGTTGTTGGCCATGGAGACCACGTCCACCCCGGCGGCCTTGAGCGCGGTGAAGGCGCTGGCGGGCGCGCGGAAGGTGAACTGCTTGCCCGGCGCCGGCGTGCCGCCCGTGGTGATGGCCGTCTCCAGGTTGACCATGGCCAGGTCGGCCCGGCGCAACACGGACGCGATCGGCCCGAGAGCGGTGCGCGGGTCGTTGAGCCGGGGCCGCAGCACCCCCTCGAAATGGACGTCACCGCCGAAGGAGATGGTGAACGGCCGTCGTTCGGGCGACGGCGTGGAGTCGGCCGCCGCGGGCTTGTCCAGGGCCTGCTTGCGCTGGGCGGTCGGCTGGGGGTCGGGCTCCGACGCGGCGCACGCGGCGGAGGCGGTGAGGGCTGCGGCGACGGCCACGGCCGCGGCGGCACGACGGGGGAGTCTCATTTGTCGCCACTTCTGCTTGATCCTGACATTCAGCCAATGAGCATGCCATGGGCGACGGTCCGGCGCGCGCCGGTCAGAGGGAGAAGACCCGGGTCAGCGGGACAGCAGCCGGGCGACGGCCTCGCGGCTGGCGTCGTCGACCGGGGTGTAGACGATCATCCGTGTCTCGGGGGCCGCCGAGGAGTTGAAGCTCGTCGTGCTGAAGCGCAGCCTGCCCATCTCGGCGTGCTTGAAGATCTTCTCGCGCGGCCCCGGCTCGGCCACGTCCTGGCGCGCCCACAGCCGGGCGAACTCCGGGCTCTCCCGGCTGAGCCGGCGCACGAAGTCCTGCCAGCACGGGTCGTCGGCGTGACGGCTGTAGGCGCCGCGGAAGACGGCCACCGCGCGGGCCAGCTCCTTGTCGCGGTTGACCAGCACGCAGGCCAGCGGCGCCACGCAGCTCTGCCAGAGGGTGTTGCGCTCGCCGTCGGGCGCCGCGACCACCTCGGGGAACAGCGCGGCGTAGGCGGGGTTCCAGGCGAGCACGTCGCTGCGGCTGTTGGCCAGGCAGGCGGGCATCGGGCTGAGCTGGTCGAGGATGGCCTGGACCTGCGGGGTGACGCGCGTCGTGTCGTCGTTCGGGACGCCCGTGGCGTGTCCGGCCAGCCGGTAGAGGTGCTGCCACTCGGCGTTGTCGAGCCGGAGCGTGCGCGCGATCGCGTCGAGCACCTGGGTGCTGGCGTTGATGGGGCGGCCCTGCTCCAGCCACGTGTACCAGGTGACGCCCACGCCGGCGAGCTGGGCGACCTCCTCGCGCCGCAGGCCGGGCGTGCGCCTGCGCGGGCCCGGGGCGAGCCGCACCATCTCGGGCGTGATCCGCTCGCGCCTCGTGCGCAGGAACGCCGCCAGGTCCGACCGCTTGGTCTCCGCCATCGTCATGCCTCCACTATGGGCCGCCTGGCGGGGGTGATCCAGGTGGTGCCAGTACCAGTATAAAGAGGCTCTCGTTACTGGTATCAGAATGCCCCCATCATGGGATCATGACCCAAACAGCCGTTTCCCCCTCCTCTCCGGCCGCACAACGGCCGGAAAGGACCAGGGCCGGCGGCCTGCTCCTCACGGTCATCCTGGTGGGGCAGTTCCTGGCCATCCTCAACGTCAACATCGTCAACGTGGCCACGCCGACCATCCGGGCGGACCTGCACTCCTCCGGCGCGGGACTCCAGATGATCGTGGCCGGTTACACCATTGTCTACGCCGTCCTGTTGATCACCGGCGCCAGGGTGGGAGACCTGTTCGGCTACCGCAACGCCTTCCTGGGCGGTCTGGCCCTGTTCGGCGTCACCACGCTCGGCGCCGGCCTCGCGCCCTCGACGGGGTGGCTGGTCGCCTTCCGCCTGGTCCAGGGCGCCGGGGCGGCGCTGATGATGCCGCAGGTGATGACGCTCATCCAGCGCAACTACCAGGGCGCGGCCCGGGGCCGGGCGCTCGGCCTGTGGTCGGCCGTGATCAGCGGCGGCATCGTGGTCGGCCAGGCGATGGGCGGCGTCCTGCTCGGGCTGGGGGCGGGCTGGCGGATCGTGTTCCTCGTGATGGTGCCGATCGCCGTGCTGCTGCTGGCCGCGGGGGTGAAGGTCCTGCCCGCCGACGGGGGCGGCGCCCGGCGCACCGGGCTCGACCCGGCGGGCCTGGTGACCTTGTCGGCGGCCGTGCTGCTGCTCGTGGTGCCGCTGGTGCTGGGCAGGGACCTGCACTGGCCGCTCTGGGGCTGGATCTCCATGGGGCTCAGCGTGGTGATGTTCGTGGTGTTCGTCCGGGTCGAGCGCTGGGTGACCGCGCGGGGCGGCCGGCCGCTGGTCGACGCGTCGGTCCTGCGGGCCCCGGGCATGCGGCCGGGGCTGGGCGTCCTGCTGTTCGGTCCGGCGACCTGGGGCGCGTTCCTGTTCACCTCGGCCCTGCACCTCCAGGGCGAGCTGCACCTGACGCCGCTGGCCTCCGGCATGATGCTCGTGCCGTGCGCACTCGCGTTCGCGGCGGTCGGGCTCGGCTGGCCGCGCCTGCCCGCCCGGTTGCAGCGCCGGCTGGTGCCGTTCGGTTACGTGGTGGCCGCCCCGGCGTACGTCGGCCTCGGGCTCGCGGCGGCGGGCGGCCTGCCGTACGCGGTCATGAGCGCGCTCATCGGCGCCGGGCTCGGCGTCCAGGTGGCCGTCACGAACCTGGCGACCGAGCAGGTCGCCGAGGAGTACGCGGCGGACGCCAGCGGAGCGCTGCTGACCGTCATGCAGCTCGGCCAGGTCATCGGGGTCTCGACGGTCGGCACGCTGTTCGTCTCGCTCCAGGGCCACGCCTCGGCCTCCATGTCCACGGCGGCCGCGCTGGCGGGCCTGGCCGTCCTGGCCGGGATCAGCTCCCTGTTCCTCGTACGCCGCCGCACCGCGGCCCCCGTGACCTGAGCTCAGGACCGGCTCTGCACGTGAAACGGCCCGTGTCCCCGAATCGGGGGCACAAGCCGTTTCGCGAGTGCACCCGTACCTCAACCTTCTCCTGTCTTACTGGGAGATGCTCTACGAGGTCAGGGAGATTTCCGAACCGGTACTCCTCGAATACGCGCGCGGCGTTCTTCGGCACACCCGAGGGCAGGCGTTTCTGGGAGAACAGCCCGCTGCTTCTCCGTGCCCGGCGGCCTCAGGCATGAGCAGCCGGGAGAAGACAAGAACGGCCCCGGACGGACCGGGGCCGTTCTGAGTCATACGCGTGGCGCCAGCGCGGCCACGTCGAACTCACCCTCGCGCACTCCGGCCACGAATGCCGCCCATTCTTCTTCGGTGAAGACGAGAACGGGACTGCCGTCGATCTTGCTGTCCCTGAGTGCGACACTGCCATCACTGAGCGGGGCGACCTCGACACAGGTGCTCGAGCCGTTGCAGAAGCTGCTCTTCTGCCATGCCGCCGTGCTGATGTTGATCTGCATTTCCCCTCATATGGAAAAGGGCGCCGTTGCCCCTTCTTGTGCTAATTTCGCCATAGCATGGCTTTGCGCTGGATGAGCACGCGGGATTCGTCCTCATCGAGCGCTTCCGCACTCAGGTATTCGAAAGCCGCCTCGTATCCAGCGACCCGTCCGAGGTCTTCGACGAAGCCTCCGGCGTAAAGCTGCTCCAGATAGACGACATCGTCGAAGCCGGCGAACTTGAGATGGACGAACCCACCCGTGTTGACCGGGTGCAGCGACTCCATGGTGAGAACGCGAATACTGACGTGCGGCAGCAGCGAAGCCTCCAGAAGATGCTCCATCTGCGTCTGCATGATCGAGGACTCGCCGAATTTGCGCATCAGGACCGACTCGTCCAGGACGAAACGCGCCTCCGGCGGGTCGGGCCGGAACAGGACGCGCTGTTGCCGATCCATGCGCGCCTCCACCCGGCTCCGGACACCACTGTGCGTGATGCGGACGATGCTACGAGGCGCCGAGATCACCTCACGCGCATAGTCCTCGGTCTGAAGAAGGCCCGGCACGACCTGGGGTTCCCAGTTGCGTTGGCACAGGGCCTCAGCCTCCATCCCGAGGAATCTTGTGTACTCCCCGGGCAGAGAGTCTTCGTAATCCTCCCACCACCCTCGTTGATCCGCGTCCCGCAACAGGCCGAAGAGTTCCTCAAGCTTCGTCTCGCCTGCGCGATAGAGCTTGGCCATGGACTCGACGTCCTCGGCGCTGGGCATGGTCTTGGCGGCCTCGATGCGGCTCACCTTGCTGGGGGACCAGCCGAGCTCCCTGGCGGCGGCGGCCCCCGTGAGCTTGTGGCGTTCACGAAGGAGGCGGAGCTCCTGGCCGAGCCTCAGCCTGCGGACAGTCGGGCTGCCCTGTTGCGATGGCACCGTCCACTCTCCTCGTCGGGAAGGAAGGTGTAGCCGGGAAGGTCGTTTGGAAGCCGGGGCGGGTAGACCGTTCGCCTAATCTTACCCTGCAAGTTGCACGCATTGATGCGGGAACGCCGCCTCGCGTTTCGACGATGACCAGGCGTGGACACTCCCCTCACCAGAGTGGAGCACGTTGCGATGCAACTTGCACGGCAATCGATCCAGCAAGATGCGAAGAAATCAAAATCTTCTCTTGCGCACGCTCTTGCAAGCAATGAATGCCGGGAGGACCATCAAGCCCAAGAGGGACATCGAGCGCGCGAGGAGGCCGGGATGAACACCACACGGCCCGGCGCCGAGGGCTCCTCCCTCACGTTCACGCGCGGCCACGCGGGCCGCACCACCGGCAACGGCGCCGTCCCGGATACGCAGATCTACGCCAGGGAGGCCGTTTGCCGGAAGGATCCCGCCTTCGTCTGAACGAAAGCCGCGCACGCAGCTCCGCCCGACCGTTCGCCACGAGCGCCGCTCATCCGAGCACAGGTCAGGGGAGCACCGAAAAGCCGGACCCAGGCCGGGCACCGATCGCCGCATATGGGCTGCCACCCTGCGACGACGCGGTCACCAGCCTGCAGTCCGGCGTGAGAAGCCACCTCGAGTAATGCCGCGAAAGGGGTCTTCTATGTACCCACAAGGTACCAAGGGACTCAGGCGAATCAAGTCCCGGATCCGGGAACTCATCGCCTGGGCCGACCGCGAGATCTGCATGGAGCCGGACGAGTTCGCCTACCGACGGGGCTGGACCGTGGCCCGGACCGGGTTCGGCTGCCGCGTCTACCGCGACCCACGCTTCGACCAGCTCAAGCTTTCCGCCAAGGTGGCCGAGGAGGTGTCGTGAGCATGCCGCGCAACCCCCGCAACCAGATCTACCCCGCCAACGAGGACCTGCCGGCCGCGGGCCGGAGCGGCCTGCCGGCCCGGCTCTGGCGCTGGCGCACCGAGCTGCTGCTGCTCGCGCTGCTCGGCCTGGTCGCGCTCACGCTGCTGGGCGCGGCGCGGGGCGGCCACTGGACCCCGTTCGCCGTGCTGGCCGGAGCGGTCTCCGCGCCGGCCGTCACCCGGACGGGCCGCAACTGGGCGACGGCGCACTTCTGGTGCCTGGTCTCCCGCCACCGCCTCCAGCGGACCTGCCTGGAGACGACCATGCACACCCGTTCCGGCCGGATCCCGCTGGTGCTGTGGATCACGCCGACGCGCACGGGCGAGAAGGCACTGATCCTGACGAGGGCCGGCATCAGCGCCGCGGAGTTCGAGGCGTACGCGGAGGAGATCGCCGCGGCCTGCTGGGCGAGGAGCGCGAACGTCTACCGGCACCGCCGGTGGGCGCAGCTCGTGGTGGTCGAGGTCGTGCGGCGCGAGGAACTGCCGGGCGTCCTGCCGCCCGGGCTGGAGCGCCTGTACGGCAGGCGCGCCTGGGTCGCGCTCCGCCACGACCTCGAGGAGCCGCCTGATCTCCTCCCGCGCGAACGGGCCCTGGCTGCGGCCTGACCCCGCAGAGGGTCCGCTGAGCCCAGGGAGCGCCCACCGCGCCGGGCGTTCCCTGGCCGAAGCCCCGGAGATCGCGGGGGCTCCGGGGCTTCCCCCTCCGGTCGGTACGAGCCAAGATGAGTTCAGTCCACGAACCCAGGAGTGGCGATGACGACCGTCCACCGGACCTGTCCCCTGTGCGAGGCCGTCTGCGGCCTGACCCTGACCCTCGACGAGGGCGGGCACGTCACCGCCGTCCGTGGCGACAAGGACGACCCGTTCAGCCGGGGCTTCATCTGCCCCAAGGGCGCCAGCCTGGGCCGCCTCGACGAGGACCCCGACCGGCTGCGCAGGCCGCTGATCCGCGAGGGCGACCTGTGGCGCGAGGCCGGCTGGGACGAGGCGTTCGCCCTGGTCCAGGCCAACCTCGACCGGGTCGTGGAGACGTACGGCCGGCAGGCGCTCGGCATCTACCTGGGCAACCCGAGCGTCCACAGCATGGCCGGATCCCTCTACGGCGGGCCGCTCATCAAGGCCCTGGGCACCCGCAACGTCTTCACCGCGAGCACCGCCGACCAGATGCCGAAGCACGTGGCCAGCGGCCTGATGTTCGGCCACCCGCTGGCCATCCCGGTGCCCGACCTGGACCGCACCGACTTCCTGCTCATGCTGGGCGCGAACCCGCTGGAGTCCAACGGCTCGCTGTGCACCGCGCCCGACTTCCCGGGCCGGTTGAAGGCGCTGCGCGCGCGGGGCGGCCGGCTCGTGGTGGTCGATCCGCGCCGCACGCGTACGGCCGCGCTTGCCGACGAGCACGTGTTCGTCCGGCCCGGCACCGACGCCTACCTGCTGTTCGGCCTGGTCCACACGCTGTTCGCCGAGGACCTGACGCGGGTCGGGCAGCCGGTCAACGGCCTGGACGAGGTGCGGGAGGCGGCCAAGCACTTCCCGCCCGAGGCGGTGGCCCGCCGTACGGGCGTGCCGGCGGACGTCGTCGTACGGCTGGCCAGGCAGCTGGCTGCGGCGCCCACCGCCGCCGTGTACGCCCGGATCGGCACCTGCACGGCCGAGTTCGGCACGCTGGCCCAGTGGCTGGTGGACGTGCTCAACGTGCTGACCGGCAACCTCGACCGGCCGGGCGGCGCCATGTTCCCCAAGGCGGCCACCGAGTCCCCCGGGCGGCGCCGGCCGTACACGGTGGGGCGGTGGCGGAGCCGCGTCCGGGGCCTGCCCGAGGCGAACGGCGAGCTGCCCGTGGCCACGCTGGCCGACGAGATCGAGACGCCCGGCGAGGGGCAGATCCGGCTGATGGTGACCGTGGCCGGCAATCCGGTGCTGTCGGCGCCCCATGGCGACCGGCTCGACGCGGCCCTGGCCGGGCTCGACTTCATGGTGAGCGTCGACCCGTACCTCAACGAGACCACCCGGCACGCGCACGTCATCCTGCCGCCGCCGCGCGTGCTCCAGTCGGGCCACTACGACTTCGCGCTGCTCGGCCTGGCCGTGCGCAATTACGCGCGTTACTCGCCGCCGTCGCTGCCGCTGGACGGCCGGCCGTCGGAGGCGCTGATCCTGTCGCGGCTCGCTCAGATCGCCTCCGGGCTGGAGGGCGACCTGGACGAGTTCGTCATCGGCGGGATGCTGGCCAGGGCGGTGGAGACGCCGGGGTCCGGAGTGGAGGGCCGCGACGTGGCCGAGCTGCGGGCCGAGCTGGACGGTGAGACGGGCGCGGAGCGCCGCCTGGACCTGATGCTGCGGCTCGGCCCGTACGGCGTGTGGGCCGGCAAGGGCGACCTGTCGCTGCGCAAGCTGCTCGACCACCCCCACGGGCTGGACCTCGGGCCGCTGGAGCCGCGCCTGCCCGAGGTGCTCAGGACCGCGTCCGGCGTGGTGGAGCTGGCCCCGCCGCAGCTCGTGGAGGACGTCGAGCGGCTGCGCGGCCGGCTGGAGGAGGAGCCGCCGGAGATCGTGCTGATCGGCCGCCGGCACCTGCGCTCCAACAACAGCTGGATGCACAACGTCGCGCCGCTGGTGGGCGGGAGCAACACCTGCACGCTCCAGATCAACCCGGCCGACGTGTCCCGGCTCGGTCTCGACGGGACGGCCGTGGTGCGCTCGGCCCGGGGCGAGCTCACGGTGCCGCTGGAGCCGACCGACGCGATCATGCCGGGCGTGGTCTCGCTGCCCCACGGTTGGGGACACGCGGGCAGCGCGCAGGCGGTGGCCGCCGAGCACCCCGGGGTCAGCGTGAACGCCCTCACGGACGAAACGGCGATCGATGTTCCATCCGGAAATGCCGTGTTCAACGGGGTGCCGGTTACAATTTTGCCAACTGGGGTGATCACCGCACATTAAGGTGTCGCGCGTGACTATCGCACCAGAAGAGGACCGCCTGACCGCCCAGATCGCCTTCGCCGTCGAGATCGACAAGTTGAAGCGGGTCATCCGCCGCAACCTGCTGATGGACGGTTCGCGGCGGGAGAACGACGCCGAGCACTCCTGGTACGTAGGCATGCTGGCCCTCGTGTTCGCCGAGCACGCGCCACCCGGCACCGACATCCAGCGGGTGATCGCCATGCTCCTGGTACACGACCTCGTGGAGATCGACGCCGGCGACACCTTCATCTACGACCCGGTGGCCGTCGCCGCGCAGGCCGCGGCCGAGCGGACCGCCGCGGAGCGGATCTTCGCGCTGCTGCCGGCCGACCAGGCGGCGTCGATGCGGGCGCTGTGGGAGGAGTTCGAGGCACGGGAGACGCCCGAGGCGAGGTTCGCCAAGGCGCTCGACCGCTTCGCGCCGATCCTGGCCAACCACAACACCGAGGGCGGCACGTGGCCGCTGTTCCGGGTGACGGCCTCGCAGGTCAAGGAGAAGGTACAGCTCATCGAGGAGGGCTCGCCGTCGCTGGGCGCGTACGCCATGGAGCTGGTCGAGCTGTCCGTCGCGAGAGGTCACCTGTCCGAGTGATGCCCTCACCCCTGGGGTAGGGGACTTGTCGTGAAAGAGATAGTACGACCGAGACGTAGGCAGATGCGCGTTTTGGGGGGACCGCTGGACCTGGCCGATCGGCTCGAGAAGTCCAAGGCCATGGACAAGCCCATCCAGAGGCTCGCCAAAACCGTGCGTGACCGGATCCGGCCGGGCCTGTTGCGGGACGTGCTGCACGGCGTCCCCACGGGCAAACCCCTCCACCCGCCGCTGGCGACGGTGAGCCTGGGCTGCTGGGCCTCGGCCGGTGTGCTCGACCTCACGACCATCGACCCCCGGGCCGCCCGGCTGCTGCTGGCCGTCGGCATCGGCAACGCGCTCCCCACCGCCGCCGCCGGCCTGACCGACTGGTCCTCGTTGCACCGGGAGCAGCAGCGCGTGGGATTCGTCCACATGCTGGCGAACGTGACGGCCCTCGGCCTGTTCACCGCGTCACTGGCGACCCGTGTGGCCGGCCGCGAACGCGTCGGGCGCGTCCTTTCGTGGACGGGGCTCGGCGTGGGCAGCCTCGGCGCCTACCTGGGCGGCCACATGGCCTACCGGCAGGCGGCCGGCGCCAACCACGCGCCGCAGGTGGCCCACCTGGTGCCGCTCGGCTGGCACGACCTGTGCCGGCTCGCCGACCTGCCCGACGGCAGGCCGGTCGCGCGGCGGCTCGGCTACATCCAGCTCTTCGTGCTGCGGCGGGGCGAGGGCGTCACCGTGCTCGCCGACCGCTGCCCCCATCTGGCGGGCCCGCTGCACCAGGGCCGGCTGGTCACGGACAACGGCGAGGCGTGCGTGGTGTGCCCCTGGCACGGCAGCACGTTCCGGCTGGAGGACGGCTCCGTCAAGCACGGTCCCGCCACGGCCCCCGCTCCGGCGTTCGAGACGCGGGTGCGCAAGGACGGCACCATCCAGGTACGGCCGGGCTTGATCTGAACCTTGCTTGAGGTTCTACCGTCGGAGGCATGAACGACATCCTCGTGACCGGTGCGACCGGCAACGTCGGCAGACACGTCGTCTCCCAGCTCGCGGGAGCCGGGATCCCGGTCCGCGCGCTGGTGCGCGACCCGTCCCGGGCCAGGCTCCCGGAAGGCGTCCAGCCGGTGGCCGGTGACCTGACCGCCCCGGAGACGCTGGAGCCGGCGCTGCGCGACGTGGACTCCGTCTTCCTGATCTGGCCCGGGTTCGCCGCCGAGACGGCCGAGCCCGTGGTGGAGGCCGTCGCCAAGCACGCCCGCCGCGTCGTCTACCTGTCGGCGGACGTGCCCGGCGCCGGCGACGACGACGAGCCGACGATCTTCCACCAGCGGATCGAACGGCTCATCAAGCGCACCGGCATGACCTGGACCTTCCTGCGCCCCGGCGGTTTCGCGGCCAACACGCTCGGCTGGGCCGACCAGATCCGGCAGGGCGTGGTGCGCTGGCCGTTCGGGGCGGCCTCCCGCTCGCTCATCCACGAGAAGGACATCGCGGCGGTCGCTGCGCACGTGCTCACCTCCGGCGGCCACGCCGGGGCGGCGTACGTGATCACCGGACCGGAGCAGCTCACCCAGGCCGAGCAGGTGCGCGTCATCGGTGAGGCGGTCGGGCGAGAGGTGCGGTGGGAGGACATGCCGCCGGAGGAGGCGCGCCAGGTGCTCACCGCCGCGTGGGGCGACCCCGGCTTCGTGGAGGGGGCGCTGCGCGGCTGGGAGTCGTTCGTGACGGCGCCGGAGAAGGTCACCGACACGGTGGAGCGGCTGCTGGGACGCCCGGCGCTGACGTTCCGCCAGTGGGCCGAGGACCACGCCGCCGACTTCCGCTGACGGCCACGCCGTGTCGCGCCGTCAGTCCTCGCCCTCGCCGTCCCCGGCGTACCGTCGCGCGGAGTTCTCGTCGGCGGGGTGCTCCACCAGGGCGAGGATGCGGCTGGACATGAACCGCGCGGTCCGTACGGCCGTGCCGCCGCGGGTGACCTCGCTGACCTCGACCAGGCCCCGGCGCGTGGCCACCTCGACGCGGCGGCCCGCGCGGGTGGCGACCACTTCGTAGGTGCGCGGGGTGCCCCCCGCATCAATGACGATCTCCACCCGATCACCCTTCATGTACGGATTTATACCCAGAAAGTCGGGAATTTATCCGTACACCAGTTTGATAATCGCCACGATCCCCACCACCACGATGATCCCTCGCAGCACCGGAGCCGGGATGCGCCGCCCGATCCTGGCTCCCAGGAAGCCACCGGCCATGGCGCCCAGCGCGACGGCCAGCACCGCCCACCAGTCGACGCGGGCGACGAAGATGAACAGCACCGCCGCGGTCGCGTTGACGATCAGCGACAGCACGTTCTTGGCGGCGTTCACCCGCTGGATGCCGTCGTCGAGGAAGCTGCCCAGCAGGCCGATCAGCAGCACGCCCTGCGCCGCGCCGAAGTAGCCGCCGTACACGCCCGCGGCGAACACGCCCAGCCAGAGCGCGATCCCGCCGTGCGGGTGGGCGTGCTCGCGGCGCGCCGCCAGCCAGCCGTTGAGCTTGGGCTGCACCACGACCAGCACGCACGCCAGAGCGATGAGCACGGGCACCACGACCTGGAACACGTCCGGGTCGAGGAACAGCAGCAGGATCCCGCCGATGAGCGAGCCGAGGCAGGAGGCCGGAGCCAGCCGCAGCAGCCGCTCGCGCTGGCCCTTGAGCTCCTCGCGGTAGCCGTAGGCGCCGGTGAAGGAGCCGGGCACCAGGCCGATGTTGTTGGACACGTTGGCGACGACGGGATCGACGCCCACCGCGACCAGGGTCGGGAAGGTGATCAGCGAGCCGGATCCGACGACCGCGTTGATGGCTCCCGCCGCCACACCGGCCGCGCAGACCGCGACCCCTTCCCAGAACATCACCCGCCCGAGCCTAGAGGGCCCGCCCCCGCGCGGAAACGCGGGGGGCCAGGTCAGAGGGCGCGCGCGTACCAGCGGCCACCCGCGCTGCGGTCGAGCGTCAGCGGCACCCCGAACGTCTGCGACAGGTTGTCGGCCGTCATCACGTCTTCGAGCGACCCCTGCGCCACCACCGAGCCGTTACGCAGCAGCAGTCCGTGCGTGAACCCGGCCGGCACCTCCTCCACGTGGTGCGTGACCAGCGCCAGCGTCGGCGAGCGGTGGTCGTGGGCCAGCACCGACAGCCGGCGCACCAGGTCTTCCCGGCCGCCCAGGTCGAGGCCGGCGGCGGGCTCGTCGAGCAGCAGCATCTCCGGGTCGGGCATCAGCGCGCGGGCGATCTGCACCCGCTTGCGCTCACCCTCCGACAGCGTGCCGAACCGGCGGCGGATCAAATGCGCCGCACCCAACATGTCGATCAGCTCGACGGCCCGGGTCACGTCGTTGGAGTCGTACTCCTCCGTCCAGCGGCCCATGATCCCGTACGAGGCCGTGAGCACCAGGTCGATGACCTTCTCCTCCGGCGGGATGCGCTCGGCCAGCGCGGAACTGGCCAGCCCGATCCGCGGCCGCAGGTCGAAGACGTCGGTCTGGCCGAGCCGCTCGCCGAGCACCTCGACCACGCCCTCGGTCGGGAACATCAGCGTGGCCGCCACCTGCAGCAACGTGGTCTTGCCCGCGCCGTTGGGCCCGATCACCACCCACCGTTCGTCCTCGTTGACCGTCCAGTCGATGCCGCGCAGCAGGGCCGCTCCGTCGCGCCTGACGACGACGTCCTGGAGCCGCAGCACCTGACCACCCATCCCCGGATCCCTCCTTTAGGAGAACGCTCGGGACAAACCTATTGCAGGGCGAGCGCATATCGTGGACCGGTGCACCCTGAATCGCCTGTCTGCCGGGTATTGGTCGCCTGGGGCAACGCCTGGCTCGCCGGTCACGTCGGCCTTGACGAGGCCGCCGACCGGGTGGAGAGCGCCGGCGGCCCCACCGTCGTGGGCGAGGTGCCGCTGCGTGAGCACCTGGCCGTCCTGCGCGGCGACGGGCTCAGCGAGTTCCGGCTCGCCCTGCCCGCGCCCGGAGACCCGCTCGGCCTGTCCGGTCCGCCGGAGTTCAACGCCGCGGCCGTCGAGGCGCGCCAGGCGGTCATCGCCGTGCTGCCCGAGCGGCGCCTCGGGCTGGTGCCCTCCTCCGACCGGCGCGGCTCGTCGTACGTGGGCGTGCGGATGTCGGTGTACGAGGCGGGGCCCGTGCGCCACGACCTGCCGTCGGTGGCGGAGGCGGAGCGGGAGCTGTCCGGCGCGTTGCGCGCGGCCACCGAGGCGCTCGCCTCGGTCGACGGCCCCGCGCCCGGCCGGCCCGACCGGCTCGGGGCCGGGGAAGGCGAGCTGGCGCCCGGCTACCCGGCGCGGGCGCACCGCGTCGCCGCGCTCGCGGCCCGGCTCGGGACGGTGCTGCGGCTGGCCGGGGACCGCGGGCTCACCTCGGGGCAGGTCGCCGTCCGCGACGCCGCGCTGCGCGAGCTGGACCGGGCCGTACGGCGGGCGCTCGTGGCCTCCTGCCACGCCATCCTGGAGCCGTCCCCCGACCGCCCCTGACCCTGCTCCAGGGCGCTTCAGGCGCTTCAGGCGAGGCCGTGGCGCACCGCGTACAGGGCGGCCTGGGTGCGGTCCTGGACGCCGAGCTTCATCAGCACGTTCGACACGTGGGTCTTGACCGTCTTCTCGGCGACGGCGAGGCTCCGGGCGATCTCCCTGTTGGAGCGGCCCGCCGCGATCAGCGCGAGCACCTCACGCTCCCGCTCGGTCAGCGGCGCCGGCCCCGGCACGCCTCCCCCGCCGCCCGCGTGGGCGTCCGCGCCCGCGCGCAGCACCGCCTCGGCCGCCTCGGGCGCGAGCAGCACCTGCCCGCCGTGGACCGCCCGCACGGCCTGCGCCAGCGCCGACGGGTCCACGTCCTTGTAGAGGAACCCGGCCGCGCCCGCCCGCATCGCCGGCGCGACGTCCGACCGGTCGCTCACCGACGTGAGCACGAGCACCCGGGCGGGCGAGCCGGCCAGCCGCTCCAGCGCGCCCAGCCCGTCGAGCACCGGCATCCGCAGGTCGAGCAGCACAACGTCGGGCGTCAGCTCCGCGGCCAGCTCGACGGCCCGCTCCCCGTCGCCCGCCTCGCCCACGACCGTGATGTCGTCCTGCAGGTCGAGGAACGTGCGCAACCCCTGCCGCACCACCGGATGATCGTCGGCGATCAGCACCCGGATCACACGCCCACCTCCACGCGGACCGTCGTCCCCCGGCCCGGCGCCGAGTCCACGGTCATCATCCCGCCCACCGACTCCGCCCGCTCCCGCATCGACACCAGGCCGAGGCCGCGCGAGCCGCCCTGCTCGAAGCCGGCGCCGTCGTCGGACACCGACAGGGAGAGCTTGCCGCCCGCGTGGCACAGCCGTACCGCCACCTCGGAGGCGCCCGAGTGGCGCAGCGCGTTGTGCAGCGCCTCCTGCGCCACCCTGAGCAGCGCCACCTCCGCGGCGGGGTCGAGCGGCGGCGGCTCGTCGCAGTCGAACACCACGCGCGCCGGGTGCAGCCGGTCCAGCAGCCGCACGTGCTTGCGCAGCGTCTCGGCCAGGCCGTGGCGGTCCAGCTCCGCCGGGCGCAGTTCGACGATCACCGCGCGCAGCTCGGCCAGCGCCTCGCCGGCCAGCCGCTGCACGCGCTCCAGCTCCGCCGCCGCCCTGTCCGGCGCCTTCTCCAGCATGGTGGCGGCGGCCTGGGCCGTCAGCCGCAGCGAGAACAGCTTCTGCGTCACCGCGTCATGCAGCTCCCGCGCCATCCGGTTGCGCTCCTCCAGCATGGCCAGCTCGCGTCCGCGCTCGTACAGCCGGGCGTTGGTCAGCGCGATCGCCGCGTGCGCCGCGAACAGCGTCAGCAGCTCCTCGTCAGCCGCCGTGAATCCGCCCGGTATGCGCTTGTTGGCCAGGAAGATGATGCCGAGCACCTCGTCGCCGTCGCGGATCGGCACACCGAGGAAGTCCTTCATCACCGGGTGCGCCTTCGGCCACCACTCGAAACGGGGGTCGTCGCGCAGGTCCGGCAGCCGCACCGGGGCCCCGTCGCGCAGCATCGCGCCGAGCATGCCGTGCTGGCGCGGCAAGGGCCCGATCGCGTCCCACTGCCGGCCGGTCAGCCCCTCCGCGACGAACTCCGCGAACGAGCCGTCCTCGTCGGGCACCCCGAGCGCGGCGTAGCGGGCGTCCAGGAGCCGCTGCGCCGAGCGGACGATGACCTGGAGCACCTCGCGCACCGACAGGTGCCGGGTGACGGCGAGCACGGCGGTGCTCACAGCCTGCAGAATCTCCTCGCGGTCCGACGTCACGGACCGGCTCTCCTGCGGGAACTCCTCACGGTCCGATGTCACGGTCCCACTCTAGGGTTCCCCGCTCCGCAGTCCCTCCCGCGAAGGTCCTAGGACGAAGTGCCCAGACCCGGACAGGTCCGCGGCCCGATGTCCCGCGGGCGCGGCGTTCCTACCGTCGAGACATGACGAACACCGCACTGATCACCGGCGCCTCCCGTGGCCTCGGCCTCGCCCTCGCCCGATCGCTGGCGGAGGCCGGCTGGGACCTCGTCCTCACCGCGCGCGGCCGGGACGACCTCGACCGGGTCGCCGCCGAGCTGGGCGCCACCGCCATCGCCGGCGACGTGACCGACCCGGCCCACGTCGAGCGGCTGTCGCTGGCCGTACCGGAGCTGGACCTGCTGGTCAACAACGCCAGCGGCCTCGGCGTGACCCCGCTGCCGCCGCTGGCCTCGTACCCGCTGGAGGCGTTCAAGCTGCTGCTGGAGACCAACGTCACCGCGCCGCTCGCGCTCGTCCAGGCCACGCTCCCCGCGCTGCGCCGCCGGAGCGGCGCGATCGTGAACGTCACCTCCGACGCCGCCACGGGCGCCTACCCCGGCTGGGGCGGCTACGGCGCCACCAAGGCCGCGCTGGAGCAGCTGTCCAACGTGCTGGCCGCCGAGGAGCCCGACCTGGCCGTCTGGTGGGTGGACCCCGGCGAGATGAACACCCGCATGCTCGCCGACGCCGTGGGCCGGGAGGAGGCCGCCGGCGCCGCCGACCCCGCGAAGGTCGCCGCCGCCCTGCGCGACCTGGTCACGTCCCGGCCCGCGAGCGGAAAGGTGAGCCTCCAGTGACCGCGACCTTGACCGGAAGGGTGAGCCTCCAGTGACCGCGACCCTCGACTTCGCCCTCCCCGACACCCTCTCCGCGCACGAGCCGCCCGAGGCCAGAGGGCTGGCCCGCGACGGGGTGCGCCTGCTCGTCTCCCGCGGCGACGACGAGCCCGCGCACCACCGGTTCACGGACCTGCCCTCGCTGCTCGCGCCCGGCGACCTCGTCGTGGTCAACAACTCGGCCACGCTGCCCGCCGCCGTCCGGCTCGACCGGCTCGCCGTCCACTTCTCCACCGCGCGCGAGGACGGCACATGGCTGGTCGAGCTGCGCCGCCGTACGAGCACCGCCTCCGAGCCGTACGCGGGAGGGGAGCCCGGCGAGTGGCTGCCGCTGCCCGGAGGCGCCACGCTGCGGCTGCTCGGCCGGGAGACGCCCCGGCTGTGGCGGGCCCGGCTCGACCGGGACGTGGAGCCGTACCTGCGCGAGCACGGCAAGCCGATCCGCTACTCCTACGTGGACAGGGACTGGCCGATCGACGCCTACCAGACCGTGTTCGCCACCGTGCCGGGAAGCGCCGAGATGCCCAGCGCGGGCCGGCCGTTCAGCGCCGCGCTCGTGACGGCGCTGGTGGCGCGCGGCGTGCAGATCGCGCCCATCACCCTGCACACCGGTGTCGCCTCCCCCGAGAAGGACGAGCCGCCCTACGCCGAGCGGTACGAGGTGCCGGCGCCGACCGCGCGGCTGGTGAACCTCACCCGGCGCAACGGCGGGCGGGTCGTCGCGGCGGGCACCACCGTCGTCCGCGCCCTGGAGACGGCGGTGGACGCCGGCGGGCGGGTCACGGCGTCGGCGGGCTGGACCAGCCGCGTCGTCACCCCCGACGACGGGGTACGCGCCGTCACCGGCCTGCTCACCGGGCTGCACGAGCCGCGCTCCAGCCACCTCATGATGCTGACCGCCGTCGCCGGCCCGGCGAGCCTGGCCCGGGCGTACGAGGAGGCGCTGCGGGAGGGGTACCTGTGGCACGAGTTCGGCGACTCCCACCTGCTGCTGGCGCGGTGAACGGCAGTGATCCAGGTCATGAACACCCACCCCTGGTCCGCGTCCACCCCGCGCGGCACAGTAGCGTGACTGGATGTGGACCAGCGGACCCTCCTGATCACTCTCAACGGCCCTGACCGGCCCGGCGTCACCTCCCGGCTCTTCTCCGTCCTGTCGGGCTTCCCGGTGACCGTCTCCGACATCGAGCAGGTCGTCATCCGGGGGCGGCTAACCCTCGGCGTGCTCGTCGCCTACGCCGGCGGACCGTCCACCGGCACGGGCACCACCCTCGGGGCCCTGTGGACCTCCGTGGAGCGTGTGGCCGAGGACCTCGGCATGGAGGTGGAACTCTCCACCGGCTCCCTGGCCAAGGAGAAGCGCCGCCGCGGCCGGCTTTCGGTCAGCGTCCTCGGCGCCACCCTCCAGCCCGCCGCCATCGCCGGCATCGCCGGCCGCATCGCCGCCGCGGGCGCCAACATCGACCGCATCGAGCGCCTCGCCCAGTGGCCCGTCACCTGCATCGAGCTGTCCGTCTCCGGCGCCGACCCCGACGCGCTGCGCGTCGAGCTGGCCGCCGAGGCGGCGGCCCAGCAGGTGGACGTGGCCGTGCAGCGCACCGGCCTGTCCCGGCGGGCCAAGCGGCTCGTCGTCATGGACGTCGACTCGACGCTCATCCAGGGCGAGGTCATCGAGCTGCTCGCGGCGCACGCCGGCTGCCTGGACGAGGTCGCCCGGGTCACCGAGGAGGCCATGCGGGGCGAGCTGGACTTCGCCGAGTCGCTGCGCCGCCGGGTCGCCCTGCTCGAAGGGCTGCCGGCCGACGTGCTGGAGCAGGTGCGCCAGGAGGTCGTGCTCACGCCCGGCGCGCGCACCCTCGTCCGCACGCTCAAGCGGCTCGACTACCGCTTCGCCATCGTCAGCGGCGGCTTCACCCAGATCACCGACGCCCTCGTCGAGGACCTCGGCATCGACTACTCCGCGGCCAACGTCCTGGAGATCATCGACGGGCGGCTCACCGGCCGGGTCGCGGGCGAGATCGTCGACCGGCCGGGCAAGGCGCGGGCACTCGAACGGTTCGCCAGGGAGGCCGGGCTGCCGATCAGCCAGACGGTGGCCATCGGCGACGGCGCCAACGACCTCGACATGATCGCCGCCGCCGGGCTGGGCATCGCCTTCAACGCCAAGCCGGTGCTGCGGCAGGCGGCCGACACGACCGTCAACACGCCGTACCTCGACTCGATCCTCTATCTGCTCGGCATCTCACGCGACGAGGTCGAGGCGGCCGACGCCGAGGACACCGCGCTCACCCGCTGACCCGCTGGGTCAGCGGCCCGGCGGCCTCGCGGGCCAGTTCGAGGGCGTCGGAGCAGAGGGAACGCAGCGCGGGGTGCGCCGTCACGGTCAGCCGGAGCTGACGGCGCACCGCCGACGCGTCCCCGCCTGCCGGGGGCTTCCCGGCCCCCTCCTTGGAGACCTCGGCCGTCTCCTGGGAGGCCTCGGCTGTCTGCTGAGCGGTCTCGGCTGCCTCCTGGGCGGCCTCCCGGGCCACCGCCTCCTTCATGATCGAGCTGACCTCGCCGGCCAGCTCGGCGAGCCGTTCCTCCAGCTCGTCCGCCTCAGGAGGAGGCTCACCGCTGCGCACGGTCTCCGCCACGGCCGCCAACCGGTCCGCCACCGCGTCCAGCACGGCGACCGTGGCGTCGGAGCCCACTTCCGAGCCGCGCAGCACGGACGCCACCACCAGCGCGTCGTCCCGCAGCCTGCGGGCCGCCGTGACCGCCTCCCGCAGCTCCTGCGGCACCCGTCCGCCCGGCTCCTTGCCCAGCTTGTCCAGGGACGCGGTGAGGGCGTCGGCGGCCTGCCCCGCCGCGTCCGCGTGTCCCAGCACGGCGTCGAGGTCGCGCTCGGCCACCGCGCCCACCAGCGCCGCGTGCTGCTCCAGCAGCTCCGCCGTACGGGTGCGCAGCCGTCCCCGCTCGTTGCGCGGCCACAGCAGCCGCCCCGCCGCCAGCGCCAGCAGGCCGCCCCCCGCGGTCAGCAGCAGCCGGGCCCCGGCCGCTCGCCAGTCGAGCGGGGTGGAGAAGTCGGCCAGCATCATGGCCAGCGGCGTCGCGAACACCATCCAGTAGCCATAGCTCACCTCGCGCAACGCGTACCCCACCGTGGCGAACACGAGCACGGTCGCGGCGATCGTGTACGGCCCGGGCACCGCCGCCAGGATCACCGCGGCCACGGCCGCACCGAGCACGGTGCCCGCCACGCGCAGCACCACGCGCTCCACCGTGTCGCCGTACGTGGACCGCAGGGCCAGCATCACGGTGATCACGAACCACTTGCCGTACACCTCGTGGGTGCCGATCATGAGCAGCATCGCCGCGGTCACGGCGATGCCCAGCCGTCCCAGGTGTTCGGCCGCTCCACCGGCCTTCAACGCCTGCCACGCCCGCCGGGGCGAACGGGCCGCCCGCCGCCACGCCCTCCGCAGGCGCGCCGGCCGCCACCAGCCGTGGCCGCCCTGCCAGAACGGCCGCCACACCACCGGCCGCCAAGCCCTCGCGACCACCGCCGGCACCCGGATCCCCCGCGCCGCGAACACCCCGACCCCGCGCACCCCCACACCGATCCGATCGAGGGAGCGCCGCACCTGCCCCAGGACCGCCATCCGCCGCAGAGACACCGGATCGGCGCCGGCCCGGGCCCGCTGCTCCCCCACGTACTCCCCGAAGGCCGCCGCCGCGGCCAGCGCCGCCTCCACGTCCTCAGGCGTCTTCGTGCGCAGCGCCACGGTCAGGGCCCGTACGACCCCGTCGATTCCGCGGCGGTCCTCCTCCGCCCGGGCCCGCACGACCTCCTCGATCCTCCGGCGGTCCTGGTCCGCCGCCTGCGCGCGCAGCCTGCGCAGCGCGACCGTCTCCACGAAGACGCGGACCAGCGTCCGCACGTAGGCGTCGGACGAGCGGGCGTTGTCCTCACCCGCGTGGAAGGCGGCCGACGCCGTGGCCGCCGCCTCCAGCGCCTTCGCCGCGCGCTCCCGGCGCTTCCCCCACCCCGCGTCGTCCAGGTCGACGCCGTCGAGCATCGACGCCAGCGACTCCCGCGCCCCGCTCAGCGCCTCGTGCAGCGGGTCCAGCCGCCGCACCGGCCACGGCGCCATCGCGAGGACGAAGAACCACGCCGCGCCCAGCGCCATCTCCAGCGGCCCCGACGGCCCGACCGGCACGTGCAGGTAGAAGCCGAGGACCGCCGCGATCGCGGGCGGCGTCCCGACGATCCGCCACCGGGCGGCCGCCGCCACCAGGCCGATCGCCACGGCGCCCCACCACGGGTACGGCCCGACCAGCATCCCCAGCGCCATCCCCGCCGGCACCAGGACCAGCTTGACGACCAGGTTCCAGGCGCGTTGCGCGTACGGCTTGCCGTACATGTCGCCGAAAGCCGTCAGATACGCCCCGAGCGCCACGAACGCGCCCCCATGCGGCACCCCCGCCGTGACCCCGGCGAACAGCGGCCCCGACACGGCCACCCCGCACAGCAGCCCGTACCCCCACGGAGGCCGCGCCGGCAGCGCGAACCCTTCGCGCAACGCTCTGGCGGCCCCCCGCATGCATGTCGCCCCTGGTCAGTGTTCCTTGGGATCCCAGCGCGTCACCAGGTCTCCCTCCCCTGGGGACAGGTCTACCCAGGACGATCCCGTCCGGATCACCGCGAACGACCCCGGCCGGAACCCGTACTCGCCACCCGCCAGCCCGAGCGCCAGCTCGTGGACCCCAGGGTTGTGCCCGCACAGGACGAGCGTGCCGACCTCGGGATCGGTCCGCCTGACCAGCTCCAGCAGCTCGTCCGGGTACGCCTCGTAGATGTCGCGCTCGTAGCTCACCTCGACGTCCGGGAAGGCCAGCTCGGCGGTGCGCCTGGTGCGCTCGGCCGGTGAGCACAGCACCAGGTCGGGCACGAGCCCCAGCGCCCGCACCTCGTCACCGGCCCGCCCGGCGTCACGCTCGCCCCGCTCGGTCAGGGGCCGCTCCCGATCGCTCAACCCCAGCACGTGCGCGGCCTTGGCGTGGCGGAGCACGATCAGCGTCGGCACCTCGTCACACCCCCCTCGACGCCCACATGGCCAGCGCCACGATCGCCGCCAGGATGACCAGCATGGCGAGCAGGATGAAGGCCAGCGTCTTTCCGCCGGTGGGCCGCTTGTCGTTCATCCGCACAGTTTCCCATCGAGGGGGTCAGGTGTCCCGTACGGGACCGATCATCTGATCGGGGACGCCCCCGCCCAACCAGGTCCGCGCCCCATCCCACGCCTCACCCCGGCCCCCTGCCCGCTTTGCCTCTGCCGCCTGGCTCTGACACCCTGCCCCTGCCCCACACCCCTGACTCCAGGCCCGAGCAGCGAAGCACCCAGCGCCCGCCCTCCTGAGCCGAACGCGCGCCCAGAACGCCACACCGTTGGCCGTGCCCGGAACGCGGAAGCGCCCGTCCTCCCCGGCATCACCGGGAAGGACGGGCGCCTCAGACGATGCGGCCCGCGCCGCTCAGACCAGCCGACGCGCCCCGCCAGACCAGAGGGCGGGACGCGACCCGCGCCCTAGGACGCGACCGGGGTCTGCTCTCGCTTGTGGTCGTTGGCCGGCTCGCTGGTCGCCGAGCGGCGCTTGGAGACCACGATGGCCCCCACCACCACCGCCAGCGCGACCACCGTGACGCCGACCCGCAGGGCGGCATTCCCGGCATACAGCACGACGGCCGGCGCCACCAGCAGGGCGACGAGGTTCATCACCTTGATCAGCGGGTTGATGGCCGGACCGGCGGTGTCCTTGAACGGGTCGCCCACCGTGTCGCCGATGACGGTCGCGGCGTGGGCCTCGGAGCCCTTGCCGCCGTGGTGACCGTCCTCGACCAGCTTCTTCGCGTTGTCCCAGGCGCCACCGGAGTTGGCCAGGAACACCGCCATCAGCGTGCCGCACGCGATCGCGCCGGCCAGGAACGCGCCCAGCGGGGCGTACCCGAAGGCGAAGCCCACCGCGATCGGCGTCATGACCGCCAGCAGGCCGGGCGTGGCCAGCTCGCGCAGCGAGTCGCGGGTGCAGATGTCGACGACCCGTCCGTACTCGGGCTTCTCGGAGCCGTCCATGATGCCCGGCTTGTTGCGGAACTGGTCGCGTACCTCGAAGACCACGCGCATCGCGGCCCGCCCGACCGCCATGATCGCCAGACCGGAGAAGAGGAACACCACGGCCGCGCCGACGATCAGGCCGACCAGCACGTTCGGCTGGTCGATGCTGAGGCTGAACGACGACGCCTGCGGGAGCTGCGACTCCACCGCCGTGCGGAACGCGCCGAACAGCGCGGTCGCCGCGAGCACGGCCGTGGCGATCGCGATGCCCTTGGTGATGGCCTTGGTGGTGTTGCCGACGGCGTCGAGGCTGGTCAGCACCCGCGCGCCCTCGCCCTCGACGTCGCCGGACATCTCGGCGATGCCCTGCGCGTTGTCGGAGACCGGGCCGAAGGTGTCCATGGACACGATGACGCCGACCGTGGTGAGCAGGCCGGTGCCGGCCAGCGCCACCGCGAACAGCGCGATCGTCACGTTCCCGAAGCCCAGCAGGAACGCGCCGTAGACCGCGCCCGCGATGATCAGCGCGGAGTAGACGGCCGACTCCAGGCCGACGCTGATGCCGGCGAGGATGACGGTGGCGGGGCCGGTGGCCGAGCTCTCGCCGATCTCGCGGACCGGGCGGCGGTTGGTCTCGGTGAAGTAGCCGGTCAGGAGCTGGATGGCGCTGGCCAGCACCAGGCCGATGAGCACCGCGCCGATGGCGATAAGCCGCGGGTCGGCGTCGGACTGGACGGACGAGCCGCTCAGACCGCTGAAGCTGTCCGGCAGGTACCAGAACGCGGCACCCGCGACGAGCACCGCGGAGATGGCGGCCGAGATGAAGAAACTGCGGTTGATGGCGGCCATGCCGCTGCGGTCGCGGTCGCGCAGGCCGGTCACGAAGATGCCGATGATGGCGGTGACCACACCGATCATCGGGACGATGAGCGGGAAGATCAGGCCCTGCTCACCGAACGCGACCTTGCCCAGGATCAGGCTGGCGACCAGCATGACCGCGTACGACTCGAACAGGTCGGCGGCCATGCCGGCGCAGTCGCCGACGTTGTCGCCCACGTTGTCGGCGATGGTCGCGGCGTTGCGCGGGTCGTCCTCCGGGATGCCCTGCTCGACCTTGCCGACCAGGTCGGCACCCACGTCGGCGGCCTTGGTGAAGATGCCGCCGCCGACACGCATGAACATCGCGAGCAGCGCCGCGCCGAAGCCGAAGCCTTCGAGCACGCCCGGCGCGTCGCCCTGGTACAGGAACACGACGACCGCCGCGCCCAGCAGGCCGAGGCCGACGGTGAACATGCCGGCGACGCCGCCGGTGCGGAAGGCGATGCGCATGGCGCGCTTCTCGCCGGTGTCGCGGGCCGCGGCGGCGACGCGCACGTTGCCGCGCACAGCCAGCCACATCCCCATGAATCCGGTCAACGCGGAGAACACCGCGCCGACCACGAAGAAGATGGAGCGGCCGATGCGCACATCGGTCTCGCCCGGCAGCAGGAGCAGCAGGAAGGGAATCACGACGACGAAGATCGCCAACGTGCGGAACTGCCGCGTCAGGTAGGCGGCTGCGCCTTCCTGCACGGCCCGGGCGATGTTCTGCATGCGCTCGGTGCCCTGGTCGGCGCGCAGCACTTCACGCACCAAGCCGCCGGCGACGGCAAGGGCGATCAGTGCGACCGCGGCGACCACGATCACGATGGTGAGATTGTTACCGTTCAGGGCCAGATTGGACGCTGGCTCGGCGGCCAGCACGTGCCTAAACATCGGGTTCTCCTCGGCAAGACCGGTCGTCCTGCCCGGGCGGTGCTGCGAACGTCGGCTGGCGGGTGCGGCACCATCCGGGTTGTGGGTGCCGCTTCCGGTTGAGTCCGCAGTTCCGCCGGATCACCTTGGCCGGTGCCGGGAGTCTACGCAGCGTCTGCCAGGATATGAAGGCTCTCCAGCCGGTTAATTGTGCGCGCGTCCAGTAAACCGCTGACAGGGGGGCGATTTGGGAACTGACAAGGCAAATTTCCGGCAGTTTACGGCCCTGACAACCAGGGATATCGACACGCCCGAAAGACCCCCCAGCCCTCTCGGGCTTCCCGACGCTCTCCCGCTCCCGGGGTCCTCCGTTGTCCGTCGTCCGAGGCCCGCACACCGTTAACCACAGGACCGGCGTCGCGGTGCACACGCCGGGCGTTGCCATGCACAGGACCGGCGTCGCTGTGCACAGCAGGGCCCGTTGTGCACAGCCTGGAGATTGTGGCTGTCCGGAGTTACGGCTGCTGTCGGCCGGGAGTTCAATGTCGCCAGAAAGATCAACTTCGCCCAGGGGATCACGACCCGGCCAGGCGATCACCCTTCTCTAAACGATCAAACCTAATTTGATGATCAATGAGCCTTTTTCATCCTGGGTAACGGCCCTCTTCGACGAGCTGCAGCACGAGGATCGCCTGCACGAGCGTGGTCGCGCGATGCGGGCAGCAGCGCAGCTTGGCCAGTACCTTCCAGGACTTCAAGGTCGCAACGGCGCGCTCGCCGATGGCGCGGATGCGGGCATGCGAGCGGTTGACCTCTCGCTGCCCGCGTGACAACCATCTACGGTGACGATGCCGCTTGAACGGCGTGCGGATCGTGCCGCCGGCACCTTGATAGCCCTTGTCCGCGAAGGTCTTGACGCCGGCGCCGGTCAAGGCGTCGATCAGGCCGACCCTCCGAGCCGCGGTGAGGTCGTGCACCGCGCCCGGCAGCGCAGGCGAGGCCCACACCAGCCGGCCCATCGGGTCGGCCAGCAGCTGCACGTTCACCCCATGCTGCTTGTGCTTGCCGCTGTAGTACGGCCGCTCATCGGCCAGGCGGTCGATCGGGATGAGAGTGCCGTCCAAGATGGCGTAGGCCAACCG
>NZ_JBFAIA010000096.1:0-30654 GCF_040654455.1 Nonomuraea sp. NPDC050691 | reverse complement strand
ACCCGCACCCCGCCCACGCGGCCCCGGCGCTCGCGCCCCCGCCGCCGGCGCGCGGGCCAGCCCACCAGGTCGGCGGCCAGGCCACCCCCGCCGCCGTGCCAGTCGAGCGCCGCCAGCACGTTGCCGGCCACCGTGAGCCGCCCGAACACCTGGGTGCGCTGGAACGTGCGCCGCAGCCCGCGCCGGGCGCGCCGGACCGCGGGCGTACGGGTCAGGTCCTCCCCCGCGACGCTCACCCTCCCCGCGCTCGGCCGGCGCAGCCCCGACACCACGTCGAACAGCGTCGTCTTGCCCGCGCCGTTCGGCCCGATGACCCCGCACACCTGCCCCTCGGGCACCTCGAACGACACCCCGTCCAGGGCCTTGACCCCGCCGAAGGACACGGACACCTCACTCACCCGGAGCATCAGGACACCCCCAGGTAGGCGGCGGTCAGGCGGTCGGCGTCCACCTCGGACCGCGGCCCGGCCCAGGTGATCCGGCCGAGCCGCATGAACGCCACGCGGTCGGCCACGGCCAGCGCCTCGGTGGCCTTCTCCTCGACCAGCAGCAGCGCCACCCCGCGCTCGCGCAGCTCGGCGAACACCTCGAACACCTGCCGGACCACGAGCGGGGCGAGCCCCAGCGACGGCTCGTCGGCGATGAGCACCCGGGGCGGCCTGACGAGCGCCGGAGCCAGGGTGAGGAGCTGCTGCTCGCCGCCGGACAGCGCCCCGGCGAGCACGGTGCGGCGGGCGGCGAGCTGCGGCATCCGCTCGTAGGCGGGGGCGGGGTCGCCGAGCCAGGTGCGCAGGTTCTCGTCCACGGTGAGGCCGGGGAAGACGCCCCTGCCCTCGGGCGCCAGCAGCACCCCGGCCCGGGCCCTGCGGTGCGCGGGCCACGCCGTGACGTCCTCGCCGTCGAGCAGCACCCGGCCGGCGGCCACGGGCAGGTCCCCGGCGGCGACGGCGCAGGCGGTGGACTTGCCGGCGCCGTTCGCGCCGAGCAGCGCGACCACCTCGCCGGGCCGTACGGACAGCTCGACGCCGCGCAGCACGGTGCAGTCGGCGTAGCCCGCCACCACGTCCTCCAGCCGGAACAGAGCGGGCTCCCCGCGCTCGACGGCGGGAGAGGTCGCTGCGGAGGGGGCGGCGCCGGAGGGGGCGGCGCCGGAGGGGGCGGCGCCGGAGGGGACTGTGCCGGAGGGGACTGCGGCGGTCTCGCGCTGGAGCTCGGCGGCGCGTTCCCGCTCCTGGCGGCGCGACCGGCGCCGGTGGCGCGACTCGGCGAACTGCGCCAGCACCCCGTCCGGATGGCGGGCCAGGATCACGCCGCCCGCTCCGAACAGGATGGCCCCCACGTGCGCCGACAGGCCCCAGGTGGCGAGCAGTTCGGGCATGGCGGCGGCGACCAGCCCGCCGAGCACCGCGCCGCCGACCCGGCGCACCCCTTGGAGCACCACCACGGCCAGCCACACGAACCCGGAGAAGGCCGGCAGGTCGGTCGCCGTGATCGACTCCTTGGACACCGCGAACAGCACGCCGCCCAGCCCGGCGATCCCCGATGCCAGCACGAACAGCATGATCTTGGCGCGCGGCGCGGACAGCCCCGAGGTGACGGCGGCGGCCGGCGCGGAGCGGACCGCGAGGACGGCCCGCCCGGAGGCCGAGCGTTCGAGGTTGCGCACCAGCAGCCCGGCCAGCCCGACGAGCGCGAGCAGCAGCACCACCCGCACCCGCGGGTCGGAGGTGTCGGCGAACCCGAGGGAGAGCGCGGGCAGCGGCCAGCCGATCGTGCCGTTGCTGAACGCGTCCACCTGGAACAGCACCTGGTCGGCGAGCAGCGCGAGGGCCAGCGTGGCCAGTGTCAGCACCCGTCCGCCGAGCCGCAGCGCGGGCAGCGCCACCAGCAGGCCCACCGCGCACGCGGCGAGGACCCCGAGCAGGATCGCGGCGAAGAACGGCAGCCCCGACGCGTACGCCCACCCGCAGGTCAGCGCCGCCATCGCGGCGAAGGACGCCTGGGCCAGGTTGACCATGCCGCCGATCCCGGTGACCACCACGAACGAGCAGAAGATCAGGGCCAGCACCAGCCCGTTGGCCGCGACGCCCACGTAGTACTCGGGCCCGGCGGCGGTGAAGGCGAGCAGCGCGGCCATGGCCAGCGCCCACGGCAGGCGCCGGCGCCACGGCGGCACGCCGGCCAGGTGGTCGGGCGGCGGCGCGTCCTCGGCCGTGCTGCCCGCCACCCGCTCGCGCGAGCGGTTCAGCAGGACGAGACCGGCGAACAGCAGGATCACCGGCACGGCGGTCCGCAACCCGGTGATCTCCTCCAGGAAGTCGGTGTATCCGGCGACCAGGTTCTGCACGACGCCCAGCCCCAGCCCGGCGGCGAACGTCCACGGCACCGACCTCAGCCGCCCGAACACCGCCGCCGTGGCCGAGGCGAACAGCAGTACCGTGTACGCGGTGGCGTCGAGCCCGATCACCGGCACGGCCAGCACCCCGGCCAGCCCGGCCAGGCCGGAGCCCAGCATCCAGGCCAGGGCCGAGGTGGCGTCCACGTCCACGCCGCGCAGCGTGGCCAGGCGCCGCCGGTCCACGGAGGCGCGCATGCGCAGGCCGTACGGGGTGTGCCGGAGGAACGCCCACAGGCCGGCGGCGGTGAGGGCCGAGAGTGCGAAGGTGATGAGCTGGTCGGTGTCGAGGCGGACGCCGAGCAGGTCGAGGGTGACGGCCGGGTGCGGGCCGACGCCGCGCGGCAGCGCGGTGGCGTCGGCGGGAGGCAGGCCGAGCAGGTCCACGGCGAGCAGGCCGAGGGCGGGCAGCGCGATCGTCAGCCCGATGGTGGCGACGATCTGCGCGGTCTCCCCCGCCCGGGCCAGGCCGCGGAACATGGCCCGGTGCAGCACGTACCCGAGCGCGGGGGCGAGGACTCCGACCGCGAGCAGCGCCGACAGCCACGGCGGCAGCCCGGCCCGGTCGCACTGGTAGAACAGCAGGGCCGCCATGAAGCCGACGGCGCCGTGCGCGAAGTTGAAAACGCCGGTGGCCGCGTACGACAGGGTGAGCCCCGCCCCCATGACGGCGAAGACGGCGCCGGTGACGAGCCCGCTGAGGATGTAACCGGCGATCATTTCAGCGGCACGTTGTCGAAGCACTTCAGGCTCTTGGCCACCCTGAACGCGCCGCCCTCCAGTCGGACCAGGGCGCCGCAGCCGTTCGGCTCGGTGTGGTCCTGGGGGAAGCGGATCCGGCCGAACCCGGCGTTCTCGTAGGAGTAGTCGCCGTTGGCGGTGGCCAGGAACTTCTCGCGGGTGAGGTCCTTGCCGGTCTTGGTCAGCATGTCGAGGAAGATGTCGGCGGCCCAGTAGCCGATCGCCATGTGCTGGGTGAGCGTGGCGCCGGGCGCGACCTTCTCGACGTCGGCCTTGAACGCGGCGATCTCGGGGGCGGCCGACTCGAACGGCTCGAACATCGGCGCCGCGACGACGCCCTCCAGCGCCTGCGCGCTGGCCGGGTCCTTGAGGATGGCGGCGTCGTAGCTGGTGGCGTCGGTGAGCACGCCCCGGTAGCCGGCCCGTTTGAGCGCGGAGTAGAGGCCGACGTTGAACTTGGTGCCGGCGATGACCGACACGACGACGTCGGGCGCCTTGCCGTCGTCCGACGTCATGATCTTGTTGACGTACGGGAGCCAGTCGGGGGGCGGCGCGGCGGCCGGCAGGCCGGAGTTCACGCCGGCCAGCTCGAACCCGGCCGCGGCGAACGACTGGGAGATCGTCGTCCCGCCGTACTTGCTGCCGCTGGAGTCGGTGGTCTGGACGTAGACGGACCTGCCCTGGGCGCCGCCGAGCAGGTCGGCCATCTGCCTGCCCCACCAGGTCTGCGAGCCGGCCCCCTTCTTGGGCGCCAGGCAGCCGTTGTAGCCGAAGCCGGTCTTCGTGCCGCACCACTGCGGCCCGGTGGCCCAGCCGAACCACGGCACGCCCTGCTGCTCCAGGAACGCCGCGCCGCCGAAGTTGGGCGCGTGGACGGGCACCAGGGCGAAGACCTGGTCCTTCTGCACGAGCTTCCTGGCCGCCGCGTCGCCCTTGGCCGCGTCCTGGCCGTCGTCTTCTGCGCCGACGAACTCGATCTTCCGCCCGTGGACGCCACCCGCGGCGTTGGCCCGCTCGAACCGGGCCTTGGCGCCGATCTCGGCGTCCTTGGTGGAGTACCCGCTGGCGCTCGTCTTGGTCAGCACGCCGCCGACCTTGACGCTCGTCGTGGTGACGCCGGGCGCGGCGCCGCCGGTCGTGGAGGGCGTCCTGCGCTCGGCGGCGCAACCGGCGAGCAGCAGCGTCACGGCCAGCGCGCCCGCCAGGCCCGCCGCGCTCCGCCGCACCTCGTGATGTCGTCGTACCATCGCCTTCACCTCTTGGGTACGGCGTGCGCCACGCCCCATCTTGGCCTAGCGCTCGCTTGGTTTCGGCCAGCGTAAATTCGGCCCCAGGGGGTGTCAACGGGCCGCCGGGAGAAAGGGATCTTGCCGAGCAATCGCTTGCTCGCAATCACGGGCCGGGCTAGCGTGAGCGCATGCTCATGCGCGCCGCCGTACTGACCGCCTTCAACGAGCCGATGGAGATCCGCGAGGTCGAGATCGCCGATCCGGGCCCCGGCGAGGTGCGGGTCCAGATCAAGGCGTCCGGGGTGTGCGGCTCCGACCTCAAGGCCATCGACGGCAAGAGCCCGGTCGTCGCGCGGCTGCCGTACATCCTCGGCCACGAGAGCGCGGGCGTCGTCGAGAGCGTCGGGCCCGGCGTGACCACGGTCCGGCCCGGCGACCACGTCATCGTCTCGATGAGCGGACCCTGCGGCAAGTGCCGCCACTGCGGCGCCGGCCGCTTCCACCTGTGCTCCGGCCCGGCCCGGATGCGGGCCATCATGGGCGGTGAGCCGCGCGTCACGCTGGACGGCGCGGAGACCCGCCGCTTCATCGGCATCGGCTCGTTCGCCGAGTACACGGTGGTCAACGAGCCCATGTGCGTGCGGATCGCCCCGGGAGCGCCGTTCGACGCGATGTCCCTGCTGGCCTGCGGCGTCGTCACGGGGGTCGGCGCCGTGCTCAACGTGGCGCGGGTGGCACCGGGCTCCAGCGTCCTCGTCGTGGGCTGCGGAGGAGTGGGCCTCAACGTGATCCAGGGCGCGGTGCTCGCCGGCGCGACCACGATCATCGCCGCCGACGTGGCGGAGGGGAAGCTCAAGCTCGCCGAGCGCTTCGGCGCCACGCACACGCTCACCTCCGAGGACCTGCCCGCGCAGGTCGGCGAGGTGGTGCGGGGCGGCGTGGACTACGCCTTCGACGCGACGGGGGTGCCGGGCGTGCTCGCCCAGGCGTTCGCCGCCACGGCCCCGGGCGGCGCCACGGTCATGGTCGGCAGCCCGCCTTCCGGCCGGCCGATGGAGGTGGACACTTCGCTGCTGTTCTCCTCGCGCCGCCTCATGGGCACGCAGGGCGGGGACGCGGCACCGCATCGCGACCTGCCCATGCTCGCCGCCCAGTACCTGCGGGGCCGCCTGGACCTCAACGGGCTCATCACGGAGCGACTGCCCCTGGACCAGATCAACGACGCGGTCGCCCACGTCCGCCAGGGCACGGTCGCCCGCACGGTCATCGTCTTCTGACATTGAGGCCCTCCGGCCTCAGACCACCCGGACCTCGCAGCGCACTCCCGGGGCATCCCTCAGCCGCGCGTCCAGGGTGAGGAGAGGGCAGGCCTCCGCCTCGGCGAGTGCCACGTAGGCCGCGTCACAGGAGGTCAGGTCTCCGCGCAGTTCCCACATGCGCGGCAAGAGCCGGGCGGCGCGGCCCTGGTCGTCGTCACGGGTCAGTACGTCGATCAGCACCGACGCGTCGAGCACGATCACGACGCGTCACCGCGGTGGTCCGCCACCTCCGCTTCGCGTCGCCGGCGCATGGCCCCACCGTGTCGGCGGTGTTCTCGTCACCCGAGTAGCCGTCCGAACGCCCCTCGAACCCGGGTCACCAGCGCGACGTTGCGAGCCTTGGTCTGCTATTCTAAGGATCCTTAGAACAACAGAGGAGATGGACATGTCGTACCCCGAGCCCCGTTACTTCGGCGAGAAGGGCGAGATCAGCGGCAGGTTGCGGCCGGCCGGAGCGCCCGCCGACCTTGTGATGGGCCCCGAGACCGACGACCCCGCGCAGCGGCGCACCCACGTGCACCACCTGGGCACCGGCGCCACCACCAACGGCGCGTTCGGGCTCTACCGGTGGGAGATGGGGCCCCGTCCGGGCGGCCCGAGCCCTCACTTCCACCGCACGATGACCGAGTCGTTCTACGTCCTCGACGGCACTGTGCGCCTCTACGACGGCGACCGGTGGATCGACGGCAGGCCGGGCGACTTCCTTTTCGTCCCCGAGGGGGGCATCCACGCCTTTCGCAATGACTCAGGCGAGCCCGCCTCCATGCTGATTCTCTTCACCCCCGGCGCCCCGAGGGAGGGCTACTTCGAGGAGCTGGCCGAGATCGCCACGACCGGCCGTGAGCTCACCGAGGAGGAGTGGACCGAGCTCTACCTCCGGCACGACCAGTACATGGTCTGATGGCCGGTTTCCCCGAAGAGCCGATCTACGAGCAGCTCGCCCGCGTCGGCAAGGTTCTGTCCAGCCCGGTGCGGCTACGGCTGCTCGACGTGCTCGACCAGCGCGAGCGCACGGTCGAGGAGCTCTCCGAGGAGGCCGGCATCGCGCTGAAGAACACCTCGGCGCAACTCCAGCAGCTCCGCGCCGCCCACCTGGTCACCAGCCGGAAGGAGGGCACCAAGGTCTTCTACCGGCTGGCCGACGAGGGGGTGTCGCGCTTCCTCGGGGAGATGCAGGCGTTCGCGCACGGGCGGCTGGCCGACCTGCGCGAGGCGGTGGCCCGCCACCTGGGCTCGCCCGAGGGCGTGACCGCCGCCGAGCTGGCCGCCCGCCTGGAGGACCCGGGCACGATCGTCGTGGACGTGCGCTCGGCGACGGCATTCGCCACGGCCCACCTGCCGGGCGCGGTGTCGGTGCCGCTGACCGAGCTGCGCGACCGCCTGGAGGAGCTGCCGCGCGACGCCGAGATCGTCGCCTACTGCGGCGGCCCGTACTGCGTCGTGTCGCCCGAGGCGGTGCGGCTGCTGCGACGGCACGGTTTCCGGGCGCAGTCGCTGGAGGGCGGCATCACGGGCTGGCGCCGCTCGGGACGGTCCACCACGACAGGCTGACAAACCTCCACAAAGGGGTATATATCGGGACGGTACGGGCGTAACAACACGGGCACCGAGCGTTGACCAGGGGTTTCCGATCCGGGACAGTGAAGGGACCGAAGGCCATGGGCAGCAGTCTCCGTCTCGCCCTCCTCGGCGGTTTCCGGCTTCTCGCCGGCGACGACCAGATCAACGTCTCCAACGGCTCCGAACGCCTGCTCGCCTTCATCGCGCTGGGCTGCCGGGCCGTCTCACGCAACCTGACGGCCGCCACGCTGTGGCCCGACGCGCCGGAGCACCGCGCGTACGCGAGCCTGCGCTCGGCGCTGGCCCGCCTGGACGGCACCGGACGCCGGATGCTGCACATCGGCTCCACCGAGGTGAGCCTGGCGCCGGACACGCGGGTCGACCTGCACGAGGCCCGGGCCCTGGCCGAGCGGATCCTCGACCCGGCCGCCCCCTGCCCCGACCTCGACCGCCGCGCCATCGAGGTGCTGTCGCACGGCCTGCTGCCCGGCTGGTACGACGACTGGGTCCTCGGCGAGGCCGAGCAGTGGCACCAGCAGCGGCTGCACGCCCTGGAGGCGCTGTCGGCCCGCTTCGTCCGGGCAGGCAGGTTCGCCGACGCGGTGGCCGCGGCGAGCGTGGCCCTGCACGCCGAACCGCTGCGGGAGAGCGCCTGCGCGGCGCTGGTCGAGGCGCACCTTGCCGAGGGCAACCAGGCCGAGGCGCTGCGCCAGTACCACCTCTACGTGCGCAGCCTGCACGACGAGCTGAGCCTGTCACCGACACCGCGGCTGCGCGGCCTCGTCGCCGGTCTGTGCCCGGCGGAGGAGCGCTGAACGGGGCCCCGGTGATGCCGCCGTCACGCCGGCATCACGGGGCGGTGACTGGAGCGTGGCCATGCTTTCTGGTGAGCGCCGGAGCACCCGCAGGTGGTCGTCACCGCGGTCCGGCGGGATCAAGGAGACAGGAATGCGTACCAGGCGAGTGATGATGCTGGCCAGTCCGGCACTCCTCGGCGCGCTCGCGTTCGGACCGGCCGTGGAATCTCCCGCGTCCGCCTCCACGGGCACCACCGAGACGTCGGCGCAGGTCGTCCAGACCGCCACCGGATCCCTGAGTGTCGCGCCCGGCAAGAGGTGGAAGAGGCGCTACAACAGGGGCCACGACGCCGGCTTCTCCGACGGCCGGTCGGACTGCAAGAACAACAAGCCGTACGACCTCAACTTCACCGGCAGCGGCCCCTTCCACAAGGGCTACCGCGACGGCTACAACAGCGGCTTCCACAGCTGCACGCCGAAGAAGGAAGAACCCAAGAAGGAAGAGCCGAAGAAGGAAGAGCCCAAGAAGCCCTGATCAGCCAGGGCATGTGACTCCTTCCCCGGACGGACGAAGGACCCCGCCCCGCCTCGGCGGAGCGGGGTCCCTCCCCTGCGTGGGGACGGGGAAGGGCTCAGCTCCGGGCGCCCACGGGCTCGGGCAGGTCGTCGCGCTCTTCCTGGCCGGCGTCGCCGCCGGTGGGACGGCCGTCGTGGTCGTCCTCCTCGTGCCCTTCGACCGACAGGTTGGGCAGCAGCCGGTCCAGCCAGCGTGGGCACCACCAGTTCGCCCGGCCCAGGAGCACCATCGTGGCCGGCACGAGGAAGCCCCGGATGATCGTGGCGTCCACGGCGATGGCCGCCGCCAGGCCCACGCCGAACGTCTTCACCATGGGATCCGGGTAGGCGATGAACGCCACGAACACCGACACCATGATGAGCGCCGCCGATGTGATCACCCGGCCGGTCGAGCCCAGCCCCTCGGCGACCGCGCGGGCGTTGTCGCCGTGCCGCAGGTACGCCTGCCGTACGGCCGTCAGCAGGAACACCTCGTAGTCCATCGACAGCCCGAACAGCACCGCGAACAGCATGAGCGGCACGTAGCTCTCGATCGGCACCGTGAAGAAGAACGTCTGGAGCGAGGACGCCTCCAGCGGCGCGTCCATGCCGACGAGCCGGCTGCCGAGCCCGACGGAGAAGACCATCGCGAGCGCGCCGAAGGCCGCGCCGAGCGAGATGAGGTTCATGACCGCGGCCTTCAGCGCGACGACCGGGGCGCGGAAGGCCAGCAGCAGGAGGAGGGCGCTGAGCAGCACGACCACGCCGATGACCAGCGGGGTCCGCTCGGCCATGCGGTCGCCGGCGTCGGTCAGCGCGGCGACCTTGCCACCGACGTGCAGCGTGGCGCCGGGGACCGACAGGGCGCGGACGTCGCGCACGACGTCGGCGGAACGGCTGTCGCTGGGCGCGTAGTCGGGGATCGCCTGGATCATCACCGCGCGGCCCGAGTCGCTGAGTTTGGCGGGCGCGACGTGCGCGACGCCGTCCACGTGCTCGATCGCGCCGGTCAGCCGCTTCACCACGGGGGCCTTGGCGTCGGCCGCCGTCTCGTCGAGCTGGGCGACGATCAGCAGCGGGCCGTTGATGCCGGGGCCGAAGCCGGAGGCCATCAGCTCGTACGCCCGGCGCGGCTCGGAGCCCTGGGCGGCGTACCCGTCGTCCAGCGGCCCGAGCTTGAGCGCCAGCGCGGGGGCGGTGAGCGCGGCCAGCACGACGACGCTGCCGATCAGCACCCGCCACGGGCGGCGGGCCACCCACGCGCCGAGCCCGGCCCAGCCGGAGGACTCGCCGCCGCGGCGCCGGCCGAGGAAGGGCAGCCTGAGCGCGTTCACGCGGTGGCCGAGCAGCCCGAGCAGGGCGGGGACGAGCGTGACGGAGGTGAGCACGGCCGTGACGACCGAGACGCCCGTGACCAGGCCGAGCGTGCGCAGCAGCGGGAACCCGCCGAGCACGAGCGCGCTCAGCGCGACGATGACCGTGCCGCCCGCGAACACCACGGCCCCGCCCGAGCTCGCCACCGTGCGGCGCACCGACTCCTGGACGGGAACACCGTCGGCGAGCAGCTTGCGGTGCCGCGACAGCAGGAACAGCGCGTAGTCGATGCCCACGCCGAGCCCGATCATCGTGGCCATGATGCCCGCCTGCTTCGGCACGTCCGCGACATGGCCGAGCAATCCGATGACGCCCAGCCCGGCGGCCACGCTGACCAGCGCGGTGAAGATCGGCACCAGCGCCGCCGTCAGCGTGCCGAACGCGAGGACGAGCACCAGCAGCGCGCACGCCACACCGATGATCTCGCTCGGCCCGGTCTTGATCTCCTTGTCGGCCGGGGTGGAACTGTCGGCGGCGACGACCTCCAGGCCGGCGGCCCGGGCCGGCTGCGCGGCGCGCGACACGGCCTGGGCGGCCTCGGCGGGCTTGGAGGCGTCGTGCCCCTCCATCCGGACGGTGATGAGGCCGATCTGCAGGTTCGAGGCGATGCCGCCGCGACGGTAGGGCGTGTCGACCTGCTTGACGTGCGGGACCGTGCGGATGGCGGTGATCGCCTGCTCGACGGCCTCCTTGCGGGGCTTGTCGATGAGCTGCCCCTGAGGCGCGTAGACGACGAGCTGCACGGTGCCGCCCGTCTCGTATCCGGGGCCGAAGCCCGAGCGCATCAGATCGTGGGCGCGTTGCGCGTCCGTGCCGGGAATCGTCGCGTCGTTGCTGACGGGACTGCCGAGCACGAGGCTGGCGCCCATCAGGCCGGCCGCCGCGACCACCCATAAGGTCAGTACCACCATCCCGTGCCGGGCGCACCAGCCGCCCAGCCGACCCAAGAACCGCGTCATCGCAGGCCCCCTCCTTGACGGCCGTCCTGTACGGTCGTACAGGGCTACGATAGATCGAGATATACCCGAAGGCTGAGGCGAGTACGGAAATGAGACGATGACCACAGCCGACGACACCCGCAGCAGGATCCTCGCCGCCGCCCGCCGGCTGTTCGCCGAGCGCGGCTACGCGCAGACGTCCCTGGCCGACATCGCGGCGGCCGTCGGCCTGACCAAGACCGCCGTCGCCTACCACTTCCACCCCAAGGACCGGCTGGCGGCCGAGCTGCTCGCGCCCTGCGCCGACGACGTGCTCGCGCTGCTGGGCGCCGAGTTCGCGGACCGGGAGGCGTTCCTGGAGGCCCTGGTCGCCTTCACCGTCCGGCACCGCACCGTGCTGCGCCTGGTCATGGAGGACGTCGGCGGGGCCGACGACGCCCCGCCCGGGTCGCCGGGCGAGGCCATCAGGACGTTCCGCGACGAGCTGTTCGCCCGGCTGGTGGGCCCGGAGCCGGACGCCGCGGCGCGGGTGCGCGGCTGGGCCGTGCTGGGGGCCTTGCAGTGGGGCGTGGTGCACACGACGGACCTGCCGGAGGAGCAGGTCCGCGCCGAGCTGTCGCGCGCCGCCCGGGCGATCTGACGTCGTCGTCAGACGCCCAGGACCTCGCGTTCGACGTGGTCGAGGGCCAGCCGTACGGCGCCGAGCGCGGCGCTCTCCTCCCCGACGTCGACGTGACCACCTCCGGCGCGCTCAGGCACAACTCGGCGAGGTGGCGGCGGAGCGGCGCGAGCAGCACGTCGCCCGCCCGCGACTTGCCGCCGCCGATCACCAGCAGGTCGGGGTCGACGGCCAGCACGAGCGCCGAGGCGCCGATCGCCAGCCCCTCGGCGTAGTGGTCGACGCGGCACAGCGCCTCCGGGTCGCCCGCGCCCGCAGCGGCGAACACCTCCTCGGCGCTCGCCTCCTTGACCAGCTCGCGCGCCGCGTCGTCCCAGCCGACCTGGCGCAGTGTGCCGATCTCCCCCGCGGCGCCCGTACGGCCCGCGTGCAACCGCCCGCCGATGAGGATGCCCGCGCCGGGCCGGTGCCCGGCCAGCACGTACACCACGTCGGAGGCGTGCTGGGCGCTGCCCCGCCAGTGCTCGGCGAGCGCGGCCAGGTTGGCGTCGTTGGCCGCCAGCCCCGTGCAGCCGAACCACCGCCCGGCCAGCCCCGCGAGGTCCACGCCGGTCCACCCGGGCAGCGTCACCGACAGTGAGACCCGCCCCGTGCGGTCCACGACGCCGGAGGTGCCGGCTGGGCGGGAGCCCCTCACGTTTCAAGGGACAGCCAAAGGCTGCAGCGCAACTGACTGACCCAGCACTGATCCGTAAGTCCCGAGTGGCGAGCTCCCTGCGAGCTTGCCGTGATCGACGGCTATCCGACCGTAATCTCTGCCTTGTCCTCGCTGATCACCCACGTAGCTTGCGAAGCCGTGCCGCCAGTTCCGGAATCTCCTCCAGCCGCCCTGTCGTCACGGCGATGACCAGGCTTTCCGCTTCGTCCACGTCCCGGTACTCCAGGACCTCCCCGTTGTCCTCCAGGAAGGCCACGGCCGCCGTCCAGGCGAGCCGCTTGTTGCCGTCCACGAGCGGGTGCCCGATCAGGATGCTCTGCATGAGAGCCGCCGCCTTCTCCCACAGGTCCGGATAGGCGTCGTCACCGAACACGCTCGTCCGCGGACGCAGCACCGCGCCGTGCATTTGGCCGCCGTCGCGGAGACGGACCTCGGGCAGCACCTCTTCGGCCAGGGCGAGGAGATCCTCGGTGATCGGGTAGCCGGTCACCGCGCGAGCCTCTCGAGGAGTTCCCGGTCGCGCTCGGCGACCTTCCGCCCGATCGCCCGGTAGCGTTCACGCCTCCTGCGGGCGATGTGCTCCTCGATGGCCCCCACCATCGCCGAGTTGACGCTCTGCCCGTCACTGCCGGCGATCTTCTTGATCTGCTCGTACGTCGCATCCGGGAGCCGAAGCCGTGTCTCAGCCATATCGGATGGTACCACTCCATGACACCATTATCCGGTGACAGAATCTGCGGCCGCGGGCTGCCTCACGGCATTGGGTGACCACCACGCGTCTTGTCCGGCCTGGCCTGTGAGAAGTCAGTCCCAACAGAACTGGCGACCGAAGAAGGTGTTCTTGGATTCGATGCCGGGGACGGGCTTGTTGGTGATGAGCTTGACGCCGGTGTCGGTGAAACCGGATGCCTTCACGCCCGTCTCGGCGTACTCGACGACGGCTTGGACGCCCATCTCTGCCATCTTCAGCGGATACTGCTGCGCAGTGGCCGCGATCTGACCGACCTCCACAGCCTGGACCCCGACGCAGCCGCCGTCGACCGACACGACGACCACGCTTTTCTCCCGGCCTCTGGCCTTGAGGGCGGCGTGGGCGCCGAACGCGGTGGGGTCGTTGACGGTGTACACCACATTGAGGTCCGGAGCTTCACGCAGGCAATCCCGCATCATGATCCTGCTCAGGGTCCGGTCGCCGTAGCTGTACTTGGAGCACACGATCGACGGGCTGCCCTCGGCGATGCCGAAGCCTTTCAGGAAGCCGGCATGCCGAAGCCGGCTCACGGAACTGACCGGCGCCGCGTCCAGGGTGACGATCTTGGCCGGTCTGTCGCCCATCATGGCCTTGGCGTACAAGCCGATCAGCTGACCGGCCTTGAAGTTGTCCGTGCCGAACAGGGCGTCAGTAGCGTTCTGCGGCTTGGTGGGCGTGTCCAGCGCGATGACGAGCACCCCTGCGTCCCGAGCCTTCTTGATCGACGGGACGATCGCCGTGGCGTCGTTCGGCGTGATCAGGATGCCCTTGACGCCCGCCTTCACCATGTTCTCGATCGCGGCGACCTGGGTCGCGTTGTCGCCGGTGTACCTGCCGGCCGCAGGCATCAATGTCGCGCTTCGGGCTGTGGCCATGGCCTGCGCACCCTGTCTCATCGCCACGAAATAGGGGTTCGTCTCCGTCTTGGTGATCAACCCGATCTTGATCTCGGACTCCCCCGCCTCACGCGAGGCGACAGAGCCGCACGCGGCCAGAGTCGCCGCCGCGGCGACCGCGAACGCCGTGAGCCGAGCGGCTCGTATGGTGCGACGCATGACTCTGGTTTCCCGGATGACGGTGATGCTCGTGCGAGGTTCGGCGAACCGCATCATGACATTGGTGAGTGTGCCCCTATCTGCGCCAAGCATTAGGGACGTTTTCCCCCAAAGTGTCTCTGCCGGGACAAGGACTCGGCAAAACGTGCGAGTTCAGCCCCGGGCGGCTACGAGGCGGCCAGGATGCGGTCCAAGGTGCGCCGGCCCATCCGGCTCATCGCCGGGTTGGTGTCGACGTAGTACCAGACCGCCCCCATCGACTGCTGGAAGGCCCACGCCTTGCCTCGTTCCCATTCGAGGTCACCGCTGCCGAGCCTCTCGCGGAGCGCCCGCCGCGGCACCGTCTCCAGCAGGTGCCACGCGCTCACGAGGTCCAGGGCGGGGTCGGCCGGCCCGAAACCGCCGACGTCCAGGATGCCGCTCAGCCGGCCCGCGGACACGAGGACGTTGCCGGGGATGAGATCGCCGTGGGTCATCACGTCTCCCGCCGGGTGGCGGGGCAGGTCTCGCATCGTGTCCCACAAACGGCGAAGCGGGCGTATGTCCAGGAGGTGCTCGCTGTTCCTGAGACAGGTCTCCACCCACGCGTCATGGGCTCGCAGGTCGCCTCCTCGGCCGTCACCGGCGAAGGTGCGGCCGCGCGTGCTGACCGCGCGCAGGTCGCTGATGAGGTCGGCGAGGTCGTGCGCGAACGCGACCGAATCCCCCGGGTCCTCGTCGGAGGCGACGACACCGGGCAGCCACGTCTGCACCGACCACGGGAGCGGGTAGCCCGCCCCGGGTTCGCCGAGCGCGACCGGCTCGGGCGTGGGATACCGGGTGCGGCCGGCCAGCTCGCGGGCCGCCTCAGCCTCGGACTCCAGCCCACGCCGGATCGACTCGACGTCCCCGGGCTGCAGAGGGAAGCGCGCCGTCAGCTCATCACCGATGCGGAAGATGGCGTTGACCGTTCCCTGGGAGGCCACTCTCCTGACGGGCAGCTCCCGCCACCCGGGGAACTGCTCATCCACCAGCGCCCGCACCGTCTCGGGCGTCACCGTCAGCTGGTCAGCGTGCATCTTCACGCCGGCACTCTTTCACCCATGCAGGGTGGGCCGGTAGACGAGCTCTTGGGTGTGGCCGTCGAGCGTCCGGCTCTCGATCAGCTCGAGGTCGAAGTCGGCCACCCCCTGGAAGATCGGGTCCACTCCGGTCCGACCGGTGATCACAGGGGAGATCGTCAGCTGGACGCGGTCGCGTCCGGCCAGGCGAGGGGGCCTTCGAGCGTCGTCGACACCACCGTCGTCGGCAGGTTCCTGCCCTCCGGGAGGGCTCGTGAGTCGACCAGGCCAAGCGCGGCGTCCGGGCCGGCGCCCTCGTCACCCCGTCCCGAGCTTCTCCTCCATCCAGGCGACGCCGAAACGCACCACGTCCCCGGCCTCGAACAGGTGACTCTCGGCCGCGCCCACCATGCCCCGCCGCCCCGTACCGGCCGCGATCATCTCCTCGGCGATGACGGCGAACGGCCACCGGTCCTCGGGCACCACGGAGGAGTAGTCGAAGGCCCCGTCCTCGGAGTCGATGTCGCGGAAGCGGCGCCAGACCCGCTCGCCGTCCACGAGGATCGGCTGCTCGTACTCCACGAACCTCTTCCCCGGGGCGTCCGCCAGCGCCTCGGCGTGGTGCAGCAGCGTGAGGGTGTCCAGAGGGGCGCCCAGCAGCAGCACCCGGCCCCCGGCGGCGACCAGCTTGGCCAGCGGGCTGCCGGGGCCGTGCGGATCGTCCCACGGATGGCCGGCCATCAGCTCGGCCGCCGACGCGCCGAGGGCGGCGAAGCTCGCGTCCGGATGCCGGCTGCGGACCGCGCCGGGCCGGCGTCGCAGCGCCTCCGGCAGGCGTCCGTTGTTGTGGTCGGCCTCGCTCAGCTCCGGGTCGTACGCGGGATGCCCCTCGCGCAGGGCCTCCTGCCACGGCTGGGGCCAGTCGGTGAAGTCGTACGGCGGTGCGTCGTTCCAGCCGCAGGTGACCATGAGGGTGCCGCGCTCCCCCACGACGTCGAGCAGGGCGTCGATGACCGTCTGCGGGCCGCCGGCCACGTACCCGATGGCCGACATTCGGGTGTGGAACATGACGACGTCCCCCTCGGCGAGGCCGAGAGCGGTGAGGTCGCGGGCGATCCGGTCGCGGGTCACCGGGCCGTCGGAGTGCTTGAGCAGCGCCGGCTCGTCCATGATCCGAAAGATAGCGGCGGCGCGGACGCCGAGGACAGCGGATTCCACCAGGCGCGCTTCCGGGCGGGGACGGCGCCTGGGCCCGCGCCGGATCACCTGGGGTTCTGTCCCGACGCCGGGCGAACGCGGCCGCGACCACATGGAGACGCCCGGCGAGGGATCTCCCCGGATCTCCCAGCCGAGCGTCTTTCGGGTCGGGCGTCGAGGTCAGTGACGACGACGCCGGCGCCGGCGCGAAAGTGCCGCGCCGGAGCTGTCGTGGTCCGGCAGTTCCGGAGGCTTGTGCACCGGCGGACGGCTCATGCCGAGGTAGCTCAGAATAGACATGGTGTTCTCCCTGGGATTCCTGGTGTCTTCGGGACCCGATTCCGGCCCCCTCTCCCGGCGACAACACCTGGACCGTCCCGAGCCTGCCCCGCCACGAGGGCTTCTGACCTGCCCTTTTACCACCTGAGCCCATGCCGGGACTCGGGCATGCTACTTCCAACCGGGCTTTGCGGGGCGGGGATGTCGATTTGCCCGGGTGCTGCCGCGGCGAAGCAGTTGCATCGGACGGCCCCGTTCAGATCGAGGTCGTACGCGGGATGCCCCTCGCGCAGGACGGCCCGCCAAGGCTGGGGCCAGCCGGTGAAGTCGTACGGCGGGCCGTCGGTCCAGCCACAGATGACCATGAGCATGCCGCAGGTCCGCCCGATTCGCGGTGACTCGAGCCAGATCGCCTATAGTGTCCGCTTCTCTCGTATCCGTTGGTCAAGCAAGGTTCCGATCGCACTACAAGGTGGCTCGATTGGGGACACCTGCAAGAAGGCGGCGGTCGGGAAGTGGGTGAACGCTCGGGGGTACAGGGGGCCGGAGGCCCCTTGCCAAGGGGGTGTGGGGGAGCTCGGCTCCCCCACTGGGCGCTGCCCGAGCCCCTCCGCGCGAAGCGCGCGACGGGGAGGACCCTGCCGTTGAGCCCGAGCCCTCCACCGCGAGTTCAGGCGGGTCGCTCGGTCGTGGTGGAGGTCGGGGTGGGGCTCTCCGTGGCCGGGGGGTCGGAGGGTTCCGTGGGGTCGGGGTCGCTCTGGGCCAGGACGCCGACCGTGAGCACCACGGCCGCGCCCTGCTTCGCGCAGGTGCCGGCCGCGACGCTCTGTGCGAGGACCGTGCCGGCGCGCGCCTCGTCCGTCACCAGCCGGGTGTCCTGCGTCACCGCGAACCCGGCGGCGCGCAGCGTGCCGCTCGCGCCCTCGCCCGTACGGCCGAGCACGCCCGGCATCTTCGTGCCCTGCTTGGACACCGCGAGCGTCACCTTGCTGCCGCCGGCCACCCGCGTGCCCCCCTGCGGGCTGGAGGAAAGGACCTGCCCGTCCGGACGGGCCGAGCAGGACGTGGTCACCGCGCCCAGCGCGAGACCGGCGCTGGTCACGGCCGTCTCGGCGGCCCCGCGGCGCATGCCGGTGACGGCGGGCACGACCAGTCCGGCCGACACCCGCAGCGCGACGGCCGTCCCCTTGGGCACAGCCGCCCCGGCCTGGGGTTGCGTGCCGAGCACCTGGCCGACCTTGCGTGGGGAGTCCACCCGCGTGACCGTGCCGGGTACGAGACCGGCGCGCTGGAGAGCCTTGACCGCCGCGCCGCGGTCGAGACCGGCCAGCGACGGGACCTGGATGCCGGCGGGCACCCGCGCCGGGGGGTCGGCGCTCGGTGCCGTGGCGGGGTCGGTGACAGGCTGCTGCGCCCCGGTGCTGTGCCGATCCCGGTGAGGGGTGGCGCGGTCGGGCATCGTGCCGGCGGGGGCGCTGGTGATGACGGTGGGACGGGCGGCGGCGGGGTCCGGGCCCGCGTGCCGGAACGCCGGGACCACGACCGTGACCAGCACCGCCGCGCTCACCAGGAGGGCGGCGGAGACGGCCAGGCCGGCCCGGTTGAACGCCTGCCCGACGTGTCGCGTCTGCTCGCTGTCGCCCGGTCCGGGCCCGGTGCCGAGGGGCGAGCCGTACGTCCCGGCCGCGGGATAGACGGCGCCGCCCGGCCGGGGGCCTCCCTCGGGGGGACGTCCGGCGCGGAAGGACGCGCCCTCGGGGAGGACGTAGCCGTGGGGGGCGCCGGTCACCTCGGGCTGGGCGAGCGGCGCGTCTCCGGAGGCGCCCGCGAAGGGCTCGGGAGGGAGGGAGCCGGGGGCGAGTGGCGCGTGGCCCGGGCCCAGCGGGGAGGAGCCCGCCAGCGCGTACGCCACATGAGACGACGCGAAGGCCTCCCCGGCCTCCTCGGGCGCGACGGCCGGGCCAGGCGCCGGCGCCGGGGTACGCAGGATGTGGGGCGGAGGCGAACGCAGCACCTCCGCCGGCACGCCCTCCGCGTCCCCCAGCAGTTCGAGCAGCAGTTCCCTGCTGCTCGGCCGGTTGCGGGCGTCCTTGTCGAGGCACACCGCCACGATGTCGCGCAGCCGCCCGTCCAACCGTCCGAGCTCGGGCGGCGCGGTGAGGATGCGGTGCAGCACCGGCGCCACCGAGTCCTGGCCGAACGGCGCCACCGCGTTGGCCGCGAAGCACATCGTGGCGCCCCACGAGAACACGTCCGCGGCCCCGGTGACCGCCGAGGCGGTGATCTGCTCGGGCGCCATGTACGCGGGGGTGCCCACTCCCCTGCCGCTGACCGTGGCGGCCGCGTCGAGGGCTCTGGCCAGCCCGAAGTCGATGACGCGCGGCCCGTCGACGCCGAGCAGCACGTTCTGCGGCTTGAAGTCGCGGTGGACGATGCCGGCCCGGTGGATCGCCGCGAGCGCCGTCGCGGTGCTGACCGCGAGGCGTTCCAGCGCGGCGCCGCCGCGCGGCCCGGTGAGCATGACGTGCCGTTGCAGCGACGGCCCGTCGACGTACTCGCTCACGATGTACGGCCGGCCCTCGTCGAACCCGGCCTCGACCACCTGCGCGGTGCAGAACCTGGCCACGTGCTTGGCCAGCTCCACCTCCCGCAGGAACGCCGCCCGCTCGTCCCCGACGGGTCCGTGCAGCAGCTTGACCGCGTAGGTCTCCTCGCCCCTCGAACCGAGGAACACCACGCCCTGACCGCCCTCGCCCAGGCGCCCGGTCAGCTCGTACGAGCCGAGCCGCCGCGGGTCCCCCGTCCTGAGCGGCTGCGCCGTTGGCACGGGGCGCCTCCCCTCGCCGCCACCCCACATCACCTTCCACTGAAGGCAACCGGCGGCGGAGAGTCAACGGTCCTGCCCGCATCGCCACCGGACCGTGACACTCAAGGTCAGAAAGCCGCCGGACATTTCCCGAAGTGGTGACATCCATGGCACCCGAGCGCGGCACGGTGCTCACCGCGAGGGTAAGCACCGCTGTCAGCCGGCGATGAGCCGGGCGTACTCATCCAGAGCGGGCAGCACCACGTCGGCCGGGCCGCTCGGCAGGTTCGCCACGGTCTCCTCGATCCCTAGCTCCGCGTAGTAGTCGAGCTTCTCGCGCGTCGGGAGCGTGCCGAACGGGATCACCCGGGCCATCGGCCGCCCGGCCTTCTCGCACGCCTCCCGCAGCGCCGGGAGGGCGGCCTTGATCCCCTTGCCGCCGATGGGCATCCAGCCGTCGGCGTACTCGGCGACGTGGGCGAACATCTTCGGTCCCGCCGCGCCGCCGATGTGGACGGGCGGGCCGGAGACCGGCTTGGGCCAGGACCAGGAGGGCGCGAAGCGGGCGAAACGGCCGTCGTAGGAGGCGACCTCGTCGCGCCACAGCGCCCGCATGGCCAGCACGTGCTCGCGCGCCATCTCCCGCCGCGCCCCGTACGGGACGCCGTGGTCGGCCATCTCCTCGACGTTCCAGCCGAAGCCGACGCCGAGCACCACGCGCCCGCCCGACAGGTGGTCGAGGCTGGCGACGGCCTTGGCGGTGACGACGGGGTCGCGCTGGGCGGCGAGCAGGATGCCGGTGCCGACGCGCAGGCGTTCGGTGACGGCGGCGGCGTAGGAGAGCGCGACCAGCGGGTCGAGGGTGCGCCGGTACGGCTCCGGCAGCTCGCTCTCCCCGTTGGGCGGGGGCGTGCGGCGTGAGACGGGGATGTGGGTGTGCTCGGGGACGTAGAGGGAGGCGAAGCCGCGCTCCTCGGCCGCCCTGGCGAGCTCGTGGACCGGCATGGCCCGGTCGGTGGTGAACATCGTGACCCCGAGCCGCATGCACGCCTCCTCCAGGCTAACCAAGCGATTGCTCGGTTAAGATTTCTAGAGTAGCTTGCCGCTCAGAGAAACGCCCCGTGGAAAGAGGTCTCCCGGTGAAGTTTTCCATCTTCCTGAATCCGCAGATCCCAGGCTCCGGATACGCGGCTGAGGAGAACGCCAAGGCCAAGCGCCCCATCGGGCGTGACACGGAGTCGTACCAGGGGCTGCTGCACGAGGTGCGGGAGATCGCCGTCCACGCCGACCAGATCGGCTTCGACGCGCTGATGATGACCGAGCATCACTTCCACTCGGAGGGCATGGAATTCTCGGTCAACCCGCTCATGTTCCTCACCGACCTGGCGGCCCGGACCGAACGGATCCTGCTCGCGCCGCTCGGCATGGTGCTGCCCGCCTGGGACCCGATCAGGGCGGCCGAGGACGTGGCCCTGCTCGACCAGTTCTGCAGGGGGCGGCTGCGGCTGGGCGTGGCGCGCGGCTACCAGAACCGGTGGATGAACGTGCTCGGGCAGCGCTGGCACGCGGCGGCCGCGCGTTCCGACGGCTCGGCCTCCGACACGCGCAACTTCGACGTCTTCGGTGAGGTCCTGAAGATCATGAAGATGGCGTGGACGCAGGAGACTCTCCGCTACAAGTCGGACGTGCTGGAGTACGAGGTGCCCTACCCGTACGAAGGTATCGAGGGCTGGCCCGCCCAGGACTGGACCCGCACCTTCGGCGCCCCGGACGAACTGGACGACGAGGGCAGGGTGCGGGCCGTCTCGGTCTGCCCGCGGCCCTACCAGAACCCCTACCCGGAGCTGTGGCAGCCGTTCACCATCTCCGACCGCTCGGTCATCAGGGCGGCGCAGGAGGACATCCTGCCGTGGATGTTCACCCCCAACCCCGACGACCACGCCGCCAAGGCCAAGCTCTACCAGGAGGAGTCCGCCCGGCAGGGCCGCGACTACAAGCTGGGCGAGCACACCGGCATCCTCAAGATCGTGGGTATCGCCGACACGACCGAGGAGGCCATCAACACCTTCGGCCGCAGCATCCCCAAGGACTTCGCCGCGTTCTTCGGCCCGTTCGGCTACCTGGAGGTGCTGCGCAAGAAGGAGGACGAGAAGCACAAGCCCATCTCGCCGGAGAAGGGCGACGCCAAGCGGATGAACGACGTCGAGATGGCGCTGTTCGGCACCCCGGACGACGTCAAGCGCGGCATCCAGCGGATGCTCGACCGGATGCCGGACCTGGAGTGGTTCGGCCTGTACATGCAGGGGCAGCAGGGCGTGCTGCCGCTCGACACGGTCAAGCGCAACCTGGAGCTGTTCGCCACCAAGGTCATCCCGGAGTTCCGGTGAGGTTCTGGCTGGGGGCCTCGTTCACGGACACCGGCCAGTACCTGGAGCTGGCCCGGGGGGCCGAGCGGTGCGGGTTCGACACGCTGACGCTGTCGGACCACCTGTTCTACGCCGACTTCGCCTCGCCGTACCCCTACTCCCGGTCGGGCCGGCCGCGCTGGGACGCGCGCACGCACTGGCCGGACGTGTGGGTGACGATCGGCGCGATGGCCGCCGTGACGAGCACGCTGCGCTTCTCGCCGAACGTCTACATCGCCCCGGCCCGCGACCTGTTCACCGTGGCCAAGCAGGTCTCGACGGCGGCGGTGCTGTCCGGTGACCGGGTGAGCTTCGGGGTGGGCGTCGGCTGGTGCAAGGAGGAGTTCCTGGCCACCGGGCAGGACTTCCACACGCGGGGCCGCCGGCTCGACGCGATGATCCCCGTGCTGCGCGAGCTGTGGACGGGCCGGGCCGTGACGGTGGACGGCCTGCCCGAGCTGTCGATCGCGCCCGTGCCGGACCGGCCCGTCCCCGTGATCGTCGGCGGGGACAGCGAGGCCGCGCTGCGCCGCGCCGCCCGGCTCGGCGACGGCTGGATCGGCAACCGCGTCTACACCGAGGAGCAGTTCGAGACCGTCCTGGCCGACCTGCGGGCGTTGCTGCGCGAGCGCGGCCGCGACGACGACGGCTTCGAGATCATCGCGCCGCTGGCCGTCATGCCGGACGCCGCGACCTACCGCCGCTTCGCCGCCAAGGGCGTCACGGGGACGATGGCGGCGCCGTGGTGGCTCGCCACGCCGGAGGAGAAGACCCGGTACGGCGAGGGCACCCTGGAACTCAAGATCGCCACGATGGAGCGCTTCGCCGAGGAGGTCATCGCCAAGATGTGACCCGGCCGCCGCTCCTCGCCCCGCGAAGGGCGCGGAGATCACCGCGGGAGCGCTGGTCCGATACCCTCGTGCCGTGCTGGAATCCATCGCGGCCACGCGTTACGTGACGCCGCTGCGGGAGGGCGGATCGCTGCCGGGGGTCGTCGAGGCCGACGACCTCGGTACGTACGTGGTGAAGTTCCGCGAGGCCGGCCAGGGCCGGCGGGTCCTCGTCGCCGAGATCATCTGCGCGGAGCTGGCCCGGCGGCTCGGCCTGCGCACACCCGACCTCAAGCTCATCGACCTCGACCCGCAGCTCGGCGTCCGCGAGCCGGACGAGGAGGTGCAGGACCTGCTCAAGGCCAGCTCCGGCCGCAATCTGGCGATCGACTTCCTGCCCGGGGCGCTCGGCTTCGACCCGCTCGCCTGGACGCCCGACCCCGCGTTCGCGTCGAGGGTCGTCTGGTTCGACGGGCTGATCCACAACATCGACCGCAGCTGGCGCAACCCCAACCTGCTGCTCTGGCACGGCGACATCTGGCTGATCGACCACGGCGCGGCGCTGTGGTTCCACCACAACTGGCGCACCGCCGACCCGCAGCGCCCGTTCGACGCGGGAGACCACGTGCTGGCCCCGTTCGCCACGGGCGTCGAGGCCGCCGGGGCCGAGCTGGCCGCGCGGATCACGCCGGAGCTGCTGCGCACCGTCACGGCGCTGGTGCCCGACGAGTGGCTCGACGACGAGCCGGGCTTCGGCTCGGCGCAGGACGTCCGCGACGCCTACGTCGAGCACCTGCTGAGCCGCACGCACGGGCCCCGCGCGTGGCTCACCCACGAGCCGCCACCGCCCGCGCGGCAGCCGGGTCCGGGCTCGGTCGGCGAGTTCTGGCGGGGAGACGGCCGATGAGCACCGCGGAGCCCCTGGTGAGGGACGTCTACGAGTACGCGGTGATCCGGGTCATGCCCCGCGTCGAACGCGGCGAGCTGATCAACGCGGGCGTGCTCCTGTACTGCCAGCCGCGCGGCTACCTGTGCGCGCGGGTCCACCTCGACGCCGTCCGGCTGCGCGCCCTCGACCCCGACGCCGACATCGAGGCCGTCCAGCGGGCCCTCGGCGCGTACGAGCTGGCCTGCGGCGAGGACGCGGGCCCGCTGGCCGGCGAGTCGCTGGGCGGCAGGTTCCGCTGGCTCACCGCGCCCCGCAGCACCATCGTGCAGGCGGGCCCGGTCCACGCGGGGCTCACCGCCGACCCCGGCACGGAGCTGGCCCGGCTCTTCGACAAGCTGGTCAGGCTCTAGCGACGCGCCTCAGAACAGCACGGACATGAACGTGTCCACCTCGTGGAAGCCGACCTTGCGGTAGACGGCGCGGGCCGGGGTGTTGAAGTCGTTGACGTACAGAGTGACGACGGGCGCGAAGCACGCCAGCGCGGCCTCGACGACCGCGGCCATGCCGGCGACGGCGAAGCCCTGGCCGCGCAGCTCGGGATCCACCCACACGCCCTGCACCTGGCAGGCGAGCGGCGTCACCGCGCCGATCTCCGCCTTGAACACCACCCGCCCGTCCTCGATGCGCGCGTACGAGCGGCCGATGCGGATCAGCTCCGACACCCGGGTGCGGTAGAGGGCGCCGCCGTCTCCCAGGTTGGGCGAGACCCCGACCTCCTCGGTGAACATCGCCACGCAGGCCGGCAGGAGGATGTCGAACTCCTCCGGCCGCACCCGGCGCACCAGCGGGTCGATGGGCACGGGCGACTTCTGGGAGGTGGCCATGACCGGCTGCGCCCACCGGATGGCCCTCGCCCGGCCCCAGTGCGGCTCCAGCCGCTCCCACAGCAGCGAGACGGCGTCGGCCGGGCCCACGATGGACGAGCAGCGCCGTCCCTGCTTGCGCGCGCGGTCGGCGAAAGCGTGCACGGCCTCCGGGCCGGCGTTGACCGGCACCAGGTTGGCGCCGGCATAGCACAGCGAGACGAGCCCGCCACGCGGCCCGAACCCCCACATCTGCCCGCCGAGCCGGGCCTGGTTGAGGCCGACGGTCCGCACGCGGGAGGCGACGAAGACGTTCGCGACCGGGTCGCTGTCGAGCAAGGCCAGAGCCTCGTCCCGGTCGCTGTCATCGAGCACGCGCGACGCCGAGGTACGCAGCATCACATGGTCAGACTACGCGAAGGCCCACCGATTGGCTCATCCTGACAGGGCCTGGGTGAGGGATTCCTGTCCACGGGCGTGCCGGGCGGCCATCCGGTCCACCGCGCGGGGCTCGGGCATGGCCGGGCAGACGGCGGTCCGCTGCGGCACCTTCCCCTCCGTCAGGTAGGTGGCCAGGTGCCGGTCGACGCACGCGTTGCCGGTCAGGGAGATGCCGTGGTTGCCGCCGCCCTCGACGACCATCCGCGCCGTGGGGAGCCTGCGCAGCAGGTTGAGCGCCCCCTGGTACGGGGTGGCGGCGTCGCCCCGCGACTGGATCATGAGGATGGGCGGCAGCCCGGCGCTCCCGCGGACGTTCACGGGCGTGCCCCCGGGCTGGGGCCAGAACGCGCAGGGGGCGTTGTACCAGGCGTTCGGCCAGGTGAGGAACGGGGCGCGGCGGTGCAGCGGGGCCATGTCGGCGTCCCAGGCGGCCCAGTCGCGGGGCCACGGCGCGTCGGCGCACTGGACGCCCAGGTAGACGGCGTAGCCGTTCTCGTCGTCGGTGGTGTGGCCGCCGAGCCGGTCGTAGCCGTCGAGCAGGCCGCTCACCTCGCCCTGCCGTACGTACCGGGACCAGGCGGAGGCCAGCTGCGGCCAGAGGCGGTCGGAGTAGCCGCCGGCGCTGAAGACGTCGTCGAGCTCGCTCGGCCCCACCACGCCGCCCGCCGGGTGCTCGCGCAGCCGGGCGCGCATCGCGTACCAGGCGAACGAGGTCTGCTCCGCGGTGCGGCCGAGCCGGTAGACGTCGTTGTGGCGGGCCACCCAGGCCAGGAAGTCGCGGTGCCGGCGGTCGAAGGCGACGTCCTGGTTGAGGTTGGCCTGATACCAGACGGCGCCGGGGTCGACGGAGCTGTCGAGCACCAGGCGGCGAACCCTGTGCGGGAAGAGCGTGGCGTAGACGGCGCCGAGGTAGGTGCCGTAGGAGTAGCCGAGGTAGGTGATCTTCTCCTCGCCGAGCGCGGCGCGGACGCGGTCCATGTCGCGGGCGGAGTCGGCGGTGGTCATGTGCGGCAGCAGCCACGGCCACAGGGCGCCGCACCGGTTCGCGTACTCCTGGGCCCGTCCGAGCAGGACGCGTTCCTCGGCCTCGTCGCGGGGCACGGCGTCGGGGCGGGGCGGGGCGTAGTAGGTGCGGGGGTCGACGCAGTGCATGGCCGGCCTGCTGCGGCCGACGCCACGCGGGTCGAACCCGACGACGTCGTAGCGGCCGGCCAGCTCGGCGGGCAGGGCGCCGGCGACGAACTCGGCCAGCTCGCGTCCGGAGCCGCCCGGGCCGCCGGGGTTGACCAGCAGGGTGCCGAGGTAGCGGCCGCCGTCGCGGGGGACGGTGGCCGGGATCCGGTTGACGGCGATCGTGATGGACTGGCCGAGCGGCGCGCGGTGGTCGAGCGGGACGCGGACGTCGCCGCACTCGACCTCGGCGGCTCGCGCGGAGGTGGCCTGAGTGGAGGTGGCCTGAGTGGAGGCGGCGGCCCGGTCGTCGGCCGGGCAGGCCGTCCACTGGACCCCCGCCCGCGAGGGCTCGCCCGCGGGCGCGGGACCGCCGGCCGCCGCCGGGGAGCCCCCGGCGCTCACCACCCCACCGGCCAGCGTCACCACAGCCGCCGCGACCCGGACGTACCGCTTCACCCGTCTCATGGCTGAAGATGCTGCCTTGCCGCGGCCACACCAGGCGCTTCGCATGGGCGAACCTTTGCCATGCTGTAAGCAAAAGATGGCTCACCGTAGCGATTGCCTGGCCAGAGGGATGGGTAAAGGCGTCAGCCGACGGTGACCTGGGGGCCCGTGGAGTCGTCGTCGAGATCGACCTCCACGCCCATCTCCTCGGCCAGGCGCAGCGCCTCCTCGATGAGCGTCTCGACGATCTGCGACTCCGGCACGGTCTTGATGACCTCGCCCTTGACGAAGATCTGGCCCTTGCCGTTGCCGGACGCCACACCCAGGTCGGCCTCGCGCGCCTCACCCGGGCCGTTGACCACGCAGCCCATGACCGCGACGCGCAGCGGCACCTTCATGCCCTCGAGCCCGGCCTGCACCTGCTCGGCCAGCGTGTAGACGTCGACCTGGGCGCGCCCGCACGACGGGCAGGAGACGATCTCCAGGCCGCGCTCGCGCAGCCCGAGCGACTCCAGGATCTGCGCGCCGACCTTGACCTCCTCGACGGGGGGCGCCGACAGCGAGACGCGGATCGTGTCGCCGATGCCCTCGGCCAGCAGCGCGCCGAACGCGACAGCCGACTTGATCGTGCCCTGGAAGGCAGGGCCGGCCTCGGTGACGCCCAGGTGCAGGGGGTAGTCGCACTTCGCCGCGAGCAGCCGGTAGGCGTTGATCATCACGACGGGGTCGTTGTGCTTGACCGAGATCTTGATGTCGCGGAAGCCGTGCTCCTCGAACAGCGAGCATTCCCACAGCGCCGACTCGACCAGCGCCTCCGGGGTGGCCTTGCCGTACTTCTGGAGCAGCCGCGGGTCGAGCGAGCCGGCGTTGACGCCGATGCGGATGGGCACGCCGTGGTCGGCCGCCGCCTTGGCGATCTCGCCCACCTTGTCGTCGAACTTCTTGATGTTGCCCGGGTTGACGCGCACCGCCGCGCAGCCCGCCTCGATGGCGGCGAAGACGTACTTGGGCTGGAAGTGGATGTCGGCGATCACCGGGATCTGCGACTTGCGGGCGATGATCGGCAGCGCGTCGGCGTCGTCCTGGGACGGCACGGCCACACGGACGATCTGGCACCCGGCGGCCGTGAGCTCGGCGATCTGCTGCAGGGTGGAGTTGACGTCGGCGGTGACCGTGGTGGTCATCGACTGCACGGAGACGGGCGCGTCGCCCCCGACGAGCACGTCGCCGACCCTGATCTGGCGGGAGTGGCGGCGTTCGGCGAGCGGCTTGGGCCGGACCGTCGGGATGCCGAGTGCTACAGAAGACATTTCTACCCTTAGGTGTCGAAGACGATGTCCAGTCTAGGAAGTCAGCGGGACTGCCCCGCCGCGAGCTCCGCCGCCCGGGCCCGGGCCCAGGCATCGGCGGCCAGCACCTCCTCCACGGAGCCGGCCGGGGTGACCTCGTGCTCTTCCACGACCCGGGCGACCGTGTCGACGATGGCCAGGAACGGCAGCCCGCCGCCCAGGAACGCCTCAAGGCACGCCTCGTTGGCCGCGTTGTAGACGGCGGGCGCGGTGCCGCCGGCCTCGCCGACGTGGCGGGCCAGCGCGACGGCGGGGAACGCCTCGTCGTCGAGCGGCTCGAAGGTCCAGGTGTGGGCGCTGGTCCAGTCGACGGGCGAGGCCGCGCCCGCCAGACGGCCGGGGTGGCCGAGCGCGAGCGCGATGGGCAGCCGCATGTCGGGCGGGCTGGCCTGGGCGATGGTGGAGCCGTCGACGTACTCCACCATGGAGTGGATGATCGACTGAGGGTGCACCACGACGTCGATCCGATCGAACCCGAGGTCGAACAGCAGGTGCGCCTCGATGACCTCCAGCCCCTTGTTGACCAGGGTGGCGGAGTTGACCGTGATCATCGGCCCCATCGACCAGGTGGGGTGGGCCAGCGCCATCTCGGGCGTCACATCGGCCATCTCGGCGCGCGTCCGCCCCCGGAACGGCCCGCCGCTGGCCGTGATGACCAGCTTCCTGACCGCGTCGGGGTCGTGGCCGTGGGGACCGGCCGCCCACAGGCACTGCTGCACCGCCGAGTGCTCGGAGTCGACGGGGACGATCTGGCCCGGCTTGGCCAGCCGCTTGACCAGCGGCCCGCCGACGATCAGCGACTCCTTGTTGGCCAGCGCGAGCGTGCGGCCCGCCTCCAGGGCGACCAGCGTCGAGGTGAGGCCGAGCGCGCCGGTGATGCCGTTGAGCACGATGTCGCACCGCCACCCGGCCACCTCGGCGACGCCGTCGGGGCCGCCGAGCACCACGGGCGCGGCGCCGAGGGCGGCCAGCGCCTCCTTCAACTCCGGCACGCGGGCGGCGTCGGCCACGGCGACCACCTCGGCGCCCAGCTCGGCGGCCTGCCGGGCGAGCAGGTCGACCCGGCCGCCCCCGGCCGCCAGCCCGGCGACCCGGAACCTACCGGGATGGGCGGTGATGACGTCGATCGCCTGGGTGCCGATCGAGCCGGTGGAGCCGAGCACGACGACGGAGCGGAGGGTCTCTGCATGCACACGTCCATTCTCCCCGCTCTCCGGCTCGCCCGGGCACGCGGCCGTGACCCACCCGAAACCCGCGCCATTTGTGACGGGGAGTGCCGCGCGGAGTTCGTGGGGTAATCGCGCTATACCCGTCTGCGCATACCTTGAGAAAAACCCGATATCCCACACGTACCTCCCTTCGGCAGATCCGGTTTCGGGAGGTACGTAATGCACCGCAGAGTCGCCCTGCTCTTCGCCGTCATGCACCGCAGACTCGCCCTGCTCTCCGCCGTCGCGCTCGCCACGACGACCGTGACGGCCCTGGCCGCCGCCGGGCCCGCCCAGGCCGGATCACGGTCCGGCGCGGGCACCACCGCCGCCGAGCCGGGGCCGGTCCGGTGGTCCGCCACGGACTCGTCGTCGGACCGCAGGTCGGTCCTGGAGTACTGGACGTCGCGACGCATGCTGGCGGCGCGGCCGTACGACACGCCCAGGCCCCGGCGCTCCACCGGCTTCGACCAGCCGACCCAGGGCAACCCGTGGGCCACGCGCGGCGCCTCGGCCGCACTCCCCCAGCGAGGGCCGCTGCGCGTCACGACCGTCGCCGCCCGTCAGCGGGCGGAGGTGGTGCCCAACAGCACCGGCCTGCGATGGGTCGACGGCGGCGCCGTCGTGCGCACCGTCGGGCGCGTGTTCTTCACCACGGCCGGCGGCGGCAACGCCTCCTGCTCCGGCACGGCCGTGACCAGCGCGAACAAGAGCGTCGTGATGACCGCCGGGCACTGCGTCAAGATGGGCGGCGCCTTCCACCGCAACTGGGTGTTCGTCCCGGGGTTCGACAACGGCCGGCGGCCCCTCGGCACGTGGGTGGCCACCCGGCTGCTGACCACCTCCCAGTGGAACGCCCGCGAGGACATCAACTTCGACATCGGCGCCGCCGTGGTGGCGCCGCTCCAGGGCCGCACACTGGTGGACGCGGTCGGCGGCCAGGGCGTCGCGTTCAACCAGCCCCGGCAGCGGCAGACGTTCGCCTTCGGCTACCCGGCGGCGGCGCCGTTCGACGGCTCGGCGCTGATCTACTGCAGCGGGCGCTCCTTCAACGACACGGTCATGACCCAGGACCAGGGGCTCGCCTGCCGGATGACCGGGGGCTCCAGCGGCGGCCCGTGGTTCCGGGGCTTCGACGAGCGGACCGGCCTCGGCTGGCTGAACTCCGTCAACAGCTTCAAGTACAACTTCGCGCCGAACGTCATGATGGGCCCGTTCTTCGGCAACGAGGCACAGGCCCTTTACCAAGCGGCGCAGACCACCAATGCACTTTGACTGCTCCCCCGTCTGAAGGCGGGGGATTCCCGGCTCACGCTGCCCGGCCGTCCGGCGGACGGTCAGGTCTTACGCGATCAGCACCAGCCGGGGCCAGACCAGCCCGGATGAGCATCACGCGGGCGGAGTTCTTGTCCCTGGGGGACACGGCTCCGCACGCGGTGCGAGGCGTCTTCGGAGGAACATCGGTGAAGCTTTTCACCCGATGTAGTCACGAGACCACAAGACGTAGTGCACACTCGGGTCTCATGACCCTGAGCTCCCCACTGCTGGCGGCCGTTCCGCTCGTCGCGGGGCTGATGGGGCCCGCCCTCATCGGCGCGACGCCGGAGCCCCCGCGCCAGCCCGGTGCTGCCGAACACGTACGCGAACAGCAGCACGAACACGATCGGCAGGATGATCAC